>JAQGLP010000496.1 GCA_028292835.1 Variovorax sp. | reverse complement strand
GGGATCACGGTGGTGGTGCCGCCGCAGGCCGCCGAGCGCGTGCCGCTCTCGAAGTCGTCGGCCATGCGCACCGGCGCTTCCATGGGCTGGTCGAGATGGCAGTGGGCATCGACGCCGCCCGGCGTGACCATGCGGCCGGCCGCATCGATCTCGCGCCGGCCGGCCGGCAGCCCGAGCCCGAGCTGCACGATGCGGCCCTCGCGGATGCCGATGTCGGCGTGGAAGGTGTCGCTGGCGGTGGCCACCTGCGCGTTTCGCACCACCAGGTCGAGTTGCCCGGAAGCCGGGCTTGCGTGGGGTCGGGACGGAAGTTCCATGCTCAACGCTCCTCGCTGAAGATGCGGCCCCAGCCCTGGACGGCGCGCGGGTCGACCCCGATGGTCTTGAGGGCCTTCCACACCACGGTGGAGACCGAGTCGTAGATGGGGATGCCGAGCTCGCGCTCCATTTCTTCGGCCAGCTGCGCGCCATGCAGGTTGGTGCACATGATGGTCATGGCGTCCGGGCGCTCGCGGGCCACCTCGCGCAGCATGCCGCGCAGCGTGTCGGGCTCGACCTCGCTGAACTCGAAGTTCACCGAAAGATCGAGGTGCCGCTCGGCCACGCACTCGACGCCGATGCCCGCGTAGTTGGCGACGATGCGCTGCTGCACGTCCTGGACATAGGGCGACACCAGGCCGAGCGTGCGCGCGCCCTGCGCGGCCAGCAGCTCGTTGAGCGCCAGCACCGAGGTCGTGGCCGGAATGCCGGTGGCCTCGGTGATGCGCGCGCACAGCTGCCGGTCCTTCTCGAAGCCGAGCCAGCTCGCGGACGTGCCGCTCCAGCAAATTACGTCGACGCGCGCATCGGCCAGCAGCCGGGCGGCCTCGAGGATCTTGCTGTCATCGAACTGCTTGAGCGACTGGTCGCGCATCGAGATCTCGGTCACGGTGAAGCGCGAGAAGTGCGCCGACACCCCCGGCACCGTGCCGACGATGGCGCTGGTCAGCGGCTCGAGCGCCGTGTTGGACGAAGGGGTCAATACGCCGATCAGTTTTCGTTTTGTCATGGTGATGCGAATGTTGGATGCAACGATGAACCAGGAGACAGGGCGCAGCCGCGCTCAGAGCCTGGGAGTGTCGGTGGCGTCCGCGGGCGCCGCGGGCTTGCCCTGGGTGCGTGCGGCCAGGTCGAGTTCCTTTTGCAGCGCCTTCTTGCTGGCGGGCGTCAATGCGGCCTGGCGCTTGTTGTCGAGCGCGGGCAGCACGAAGTCGTTGACCATGTGCCGCACCGCCAGCACGTTCTTCGATTCGCGCAGGCCGCCTTCGATCGGCAGCATGCTGGTCATGACGACCACCGCGTTGCGCTCGGGCAGCGCGACGATGAACTGGCCCTTGAAGCCCATGGCGTGCACTTCGGGCTCGGTGGCGACGACGTCGTTGAGCCACCAGTACAGCCCGTACCACGGCGCGGAGGACGGCGCGGTCATGGTGCGCACCCACGCCTGCGACACCAGCTGCCGGTCGTTCCAGCGGCCGCCGGAGAGCACCAGCAGGCCCAGCTTGGCCATGTCGACCGCGCGCAGCCGCAGGCCCCAGCCGGAGGACACCAGGCCCTTGTCGTCGGCGCGCTCCCAGGCGTAGTGCTTCATGCCCATCGGCTTGAAGAATTTCTGCTCGGCGAATTTTTCCAGCGGCATGCCCGCGTCGGCGCCCAGGGTGGCGCTGGCGAGGATCGGGTTGACGTCGGTGTACTCGAACTCCTCGCCGGGCGGCCGCTTGGCCGTGGTCTCGGCGGCGAGCTTGAGGCGGTCCGGCGCGCCGTAGTAGATCGGGTCGTCCGTCGGCTTGAAGTCGTAGAACAGGCCGGTGGACATCGACATGACGTGGCGCAGCGTGATGCCCTGCTTGTCGGCGAAGGCCTGGGCCAGGTCGGGCCGGGCCTTGGACAGCACGGGGGCAATCTTTTCGTCCAGGCGGGTGCGGCCCTCGTCGACCAGCGCGCCGGCCGCCAGGGCCGTGACGTTCTTGGTGATGGAATACAGCTCGTAGTTGTGGTCGCGGGTCAGGCCCTTGCCGTAGCGCTCGAAGACCACCTTGCCGTCCTTGACGACGAGGAAGCTGCGCACGTCGAGGTTTTCCTTGCGGATCCATTCCGACAGTTGCACCAGCGGGCGCGAATCGACGCCCACGCTCTCGGGCCAGGCGGACGGCAGGTCGCCGGCGGTGGCGGTAGCGGCGGCCATGGCCGGCCGGACGTCATCGTGCGCGGCGACGTCGGCTGCCGGCGCGATCAGCGGGGTCGAGAGCACGGCGGCCACGGCGAGCAAGGCGGCGCGGCGACCGGGGGTCTTGGAGGAGGTGTTCATGGGCTGTCCCTGTGTTTCATCGTCGGTGGGCGGTGCGCCGGGCGCGAATCATCGGCCCGGGCGGCCGGGTCATTTTTCGGGCGCGTCGTTGAAGGCGAGGTCGGTGCCGGGAACGCCCTTGGCCTGGGCACTGAGTTCGAGTTCGCGGCGCAGCGCCTGCCGGGCTCCGTCGGTGGGCGCCGGCCGGGGAATCGTC
>JAQGLP010000484.1 GCA_028292835.1 Variovorax sp. | reverse complement strand
AGTTGAAACGGTTGACGGCGTGGCTGACAGCGGCAAGTCGAGCTTCGTCGGCCGCGAGGTCACCAAGAGCGAGCGCCCCGAACTGACCGCCGCCAAGATCATCGTCAGCGGTGGCCGTGCCCTGGGCAGCGCCGAGAAGTTCCAGGAAGTGATGGCCCCGCTGGCCGACAAGCTCAACGCAGGCCTGGGCGCCAGCCGCGCAGCGGTCGACGCGGGCTACGCCCCGAACGACTGGCAAGTGGGCCAGACCGGCAAGATCGTGGCCCCGCAGTTGTACATCGCAGCGGGCATCTCGGGCGCCATCCAGCACTTGGCCGGCATGAAGGACTCCAAGGTGATCGTCGCGATCAACAAGGACCCCGAGGCGCCCATTTTCGGCGTGGCCGACTACGCGCTGGAGGCCGACCTGTTCGCCGCCGTGCCCGAGCTGGTGGAAGCGCTCTGATCGGTGTGATACCCAGTATCCCCTTGGCCCTTGACCCTGACTGCCTCCAACGGACACTACCCATGCCTCTTACCCTCGTTACCGGCTCTGCTTCCGGCATTGGCGCCGCCATCGTTGAGGCCTTGCAGGCCGCCGGCCACACCGTCCTCGGCGTTGACCTGCGCCATGCCGACATCACTGGCGACCTGTCCAGCGCCGAGGGCCGCCAAGCCATCATTGCGCAGGCCTTGGCCCGCTCTGGCGGCACGCTCGACGGCCTGGTACTCTGCGCCGGCCTGGGCGCGCAGACGCAGCCGGCGTCGCTGGTCACTTCGGTCAACTACTTTGGCGCGGTCGAGTTGCTCGACGGCCTGCTGCCGGCGTTGCAAAAAGGCCGGAACCCGGCGGCCGTGGTGATTTCGTCGGTGGCTTCGGCCATGATGCCCTGGGACAAGAATTTGCTGGCCGCCGCCTGCGAGGCCGGCGACGAAGCCGCGGTCAGCGCCATCGTCATGGGCGCGGGCGCGCAAGGCGGCAACCTGGCCTATGCCGGCTCGAAGAATGCGCTGACGGTGGCCGTGCGCAAGCGCGCCACCGGCTGGGGCCAAGCCGGCGTGCGCCTGAACACGCTGGCGCCGGGCGCGACCGAAACCCCGCTGTTGCAGGCCGGCCTGGAGGACCCACGCTTTAGCGATGCGATCAAGAACTTCGTCGCGCCGCTGGCGCGCCGCGCCGAGCCGCGCGAGATGGCGTCGGTGGTCGCCTTCTTGATGAGCCCGGCCGCCAGCTTCGTGCATGGCGCGCAGTTCTATGTGGACGGCGGCATCGACGCGGTGACCCGTCCGACGCAGTTCTAAGCGAGGCGCGCCAACATGCCCACGCCCGAACAAATGCAAGTCGCCGTCCGGGCTTACGTGTGCGCGCTCAACGCCGGCGATCTGGACGCCATCGTCGCGCTGTACGTCGACGGTGCGGTGGTTGAAGACCCGGTCGGCTCGGCGCCCAGACGCGGACTGGCCGAGATCCGCGCTTTCTATGCCGGCTCGCTCAGGCTTCAACTGCAGGTCGAGCTCGAAGGCCAGATCCGCGCGGTGGCGGACGAGGCGGCTTTCGCCTTCAGCGTCTCCTTCGAGTCCAAGGGCCAGCGCACGACCATCCGACCCATCGACGTGCTGCGGTTTGACGAGGCCGGATGCATCGTGCAGATGCGCGCCTTTTTCGGGCCGGGCAATGCCAGCCTGGATTGAGCGTCCCGCCACGCACTGCACGATTTTTTTCTTGCCGGACTTTTGCTCCTGAATCCCTCTCAATTCAATGGCCGCTGCCAATAAAAAAGGGCCCGGAACTTCCGGGCCCTTTTGACAAGACGGCCTCGCAGCCTCAGAACGTGTATTTCATCACCAGCGACAACTGGTCGCGGTCGGTCAACAGACGGTTGGTCAGCAGGTCGGTCGAGGCCTTCCCGAGGAAGCCCAGATAGGTCAGGCCAATCGAGAAATTTCCGCCCTTGGTGAAGGTGGCGCCCACGCTGTAGCGCGCATCGCCTTCGCCGCCGACGCCGCCCACCAGAGTACGCCCCTTGAGCTGCCGCGAATAGCTGATCGGAACGTTCAGATCCCAACCCTCGAAGATGCCGGGGTAGCCCAGCACGGCGGTGACTGACATCGCCACCGCGGTCTTGCTCTGAAAGCTCAGCTGATCGGTGCTCGGGAAAAACGCGGCGGCAGCGCCCAGCGCCTCGACACCCGGGGCCTTGCGCGACTCGACCTTGCCGATGCTGATAGCCGAGATTTCTCCCAGCAACGTCAGCGAATCGGCTAGCGGCGTGCGGCCCACGTTGGCAAAGGCCCCCAAGTTGGCCTGCACGATGTTAGCGCGCGTGGGGTTGGGGATGGTAGCGCCCGTGGCCGGATTGACCACCGTGTCGACCAGCACCGGCGCGCCTTGCCGGTAGGTCAACTCGCCGCTCACCGCCACGTTGCCCAGCACCGTGCTGACGGTCGTGCCCAGCAGCTTGATGTCGTCGAAATAACGCACGTTATAGGAGCCGTTGCCAATTTGAGAGATGCCGCCAAACGCCGGCTGCAGTGCGGCCGGAATCGCCACGCCGCGCGTGAAGGCGTTGATCTCGGGGATGGGGGTGCGGTCGCTGTAGTTCAGGTAGTAAAGCCCGGCCTCGGTTTCGTCGCTCACGCGGTAGCGTGTGCCGACGCCCCACTGGCCGGTCTTCTTGGGCTCGATGTCCGGGCCGCGCACGCCGAAGGAGCAGCCGCTGAAGCCCCCAAACAGCCTTGGAATGGTGGGAATGGTGCTGTAGGGCCCGAGGCACGAGCCGCCCGGCCCGATCGCGTCCGAGCTGTTGAGGAAAGAGCCCGGCGCCGGCGCCAGGGTCGGGTGAAAGCCCAGTTGCGCCTGGCCCAGCAGCGTCCAGCGCGGCGTCATCACGATCGACGCCGAAACCTGGTCCTCGGGCAGCACCGCGTCCTTGGTCTCGGTGCCCGGGATGCCGGTCTTGGTGCCGTCAAAGGGCCCTTGCGCCAGCGCGATGTTGGGGAAGAAGGTCGCCTCGCCCCAGTTCACCACATGGCGGCCCAGGCGGACCGTGGCGGTGCGGGACTCGCCCAGATCAAAGGTTGTATAGCCATAGGCATCCAGGATGCGGCTGTAGCCTCCGTGATACCGCCTGGCCTCTTCGGTGAACTCGTTGAAGGGTGGCGGATGGTTCACGCCGTTGGGATTGTTGGCCGCCGGGTTGTTGTCGTTGGTGCGGTGGTAGACGTCGTCGTAGAACGTGCTGCCCGACAGCACGAAGCCGCTGACGCCCTTGCTGATCTTGCCCTCGAACAGCGCGGACGCGCGATTGGCGGTCAGCGCTCCTTTCTTGAAGTTGTTGTCGCCGTCGTTGCTGCCGGTGGCGGCGGCCAGCTTGGGGTCCGGGTTCTTCATGCGCTGCGACAGCGTGTAGGTTGTGCTCAGACGCCAGTCCAGCGTATAGCCGTCCCCAAACTCGATAGGCTCTGCGGCGCTGGCGGCGCCTGCCGCGCACAGCAGGGCCGATGCCAGGGCGACGGGCGAGCGTCTCTTGCAGCCTGTTCTTTTCATCATTCCATCTCCTCGTTTTTGGTCTTGTGGTTTTTGGCTGCTGGCTCAGTTGCCGGCGCTGCGGGCGGCTTCGGGAGTGAACATGGCAGGGGCCAAGTCGCCCTTGTTCAGGATCGGACCGCTTGGGCGCTCCTGGAACAGGTTGTAGGCAATGTAGCCACCCGAGTTCAGGTCGAAATAGAAGGCCGTGCCTGCCTGCCACGCGTTGATATCGAAGCCGTAGTAGTAGTTGAGGAACGCGTACTGCCACAGCGAGCCACGCGCGTCATACATGTCGGACATGACGGCCTGGCCGGTATCCTCGTCGAGGAACAGCACGCGCTTGCCGTACAGGTGGCGATAGCCCTCCTTGAGCGTTCCCTCGACGGCCCACACGCGGTGCAGTTCCCAGCGGATGTAGTCGGGGTTGGGCACGCCGGGCTTGAGCAGGTCGGCGTACTTGACGTTGTTGCCGTGAAGCTTGTAGGCGTTGGCGGGAACGTACATCTCGCGCTTGCCCAGCAGTTTCCAGTTGTAGCGCTCGGGCGAGCCGTTGAACAGGCGGTCGGAGTCAATCGTCATCTTGCCGCCCGAGCCGCCCAGCGGCTGGTCAAAGCCATACTCAGGCACCTGGCGCACACG
>JAQGLP010000451.1 GCA_028292835.1 Variovorax sp. | reverse complement strand
GCCACGCGGATCGACAATTGCTTGATCGCGTCGAGCGCGCGCTGCGCGGCGTGCGGGCCGTCCATCACCCCGCCCGTGTGCGCATCGCGCGGACAGACCATCACGTTGATGTTGTCGCGCACGCTGAGGTCGAGGAAGAGCCCCTGGCCCTTGCGGTCCTCGGTGAGGTAGACGATGCCTGATCGGATGGCGTCGAGGGGCCGGGCGATTTTCAGCACCTGCCCGTCCATCGAGATCGTGCCGGCCGTGCGCTCGTCGGCACCGAAGATCAGGCGCGCGAATTCGGTACGGCCCGCACCCACCAGCCCGGCCAGGCCCAGCACCTCGCCGGCGTACAGGTCGAGGCTGCAGCCGCGCACCCGCCGGCCGTCGGCGAAGTCGCGCACTTCGAGCGTCTTCTTGCCCGTATGGCCGCCCTGGTGGGCCTTGCGGTAGAAACCCGACAGGTCGCGCCCCACCATCATCTTCACGAGCTTGTCGCGCGACAGCTCGGCCCGCTCGAGCGTGCCGACGTAGGTGCCGTCGCGCAGCACCGTCACGTCGTCGGCCAGTTCGTCGATCTCGTCCATGCGGTGGCTGATGTAGAGGATGGCCAGCCCGTCGCTGCGCAGCCTGCGGATCAGCGCGAACAGGCGGTCGGTCTCGTGCGTCGAAAGCGGCGTGGTCGGCTCGTCCATCACCAGGATGCGGCAGTCGAAATGCACTGCCCGCGCGATCTCCACCAGTTGCCGCTGCGCGATCGAGAGTGTTTCCACGCGGGTCGAAGGCACGAAATCGGCCCCCAGGCGCTGCAGCGTCGCTTCGCACGATGCGGCCATGCCGGCGCGGTCGACCAGGCTGCCGCGCCGCAGGGCCCGGCCCATGTAGATGTTCTCGGCCACGCTGAGGTTGGGCGCCAGGCTCAGCTCCTGGTAGATCACCGACACGCCGAGGTGCTTGGCCGCGAGAGGCCCGTCGATGTGGGCGAGGCGCCCGTCGATCAGGATCTCGGCGCCGGGGTCGGGCATGTAGGCGCCCGACAGGATCTTCATCAGCGTCGATTTGCCGGCGCCGTTTTCCCCCATCAGAGCATGCACGCGGCCGGCATGGGCGAGCAGCCGCACGTCCTGCAGCGCCTTGACGCCGGGAAAGGTCTTGGAAATCTTGCGAAGCTCGAGCAACGCGGCGGCGGGGGCTTGTTCAGGCATGGGCAACCTCAAGGGTGGAGTGGTGTGGGCGGCCCCGCAGCACATCGGCGCGCGGGGAGAAATTGAAGAACATCGGCAGGCTCGCCGCGCCGATCGCGCCGGCATCGGTGTGGAAGGTGCCATGCAGCAGCCGCGGCGTCTGGCGGGCCTCAGGCGCGATCGCCCGCAGCCCCGCCTCGACCCGCTCGATGAGCTGGGCCACCAGGCCACCGTCGATGTCGCAGTCGATCACCACGGCCGGCACATCCAGCACGGCCAGCGAGGCGCGCAGCGAGGGGACCAGCGCGTCCACGCAGTCGTCGAGCCATTCGCGCACTTCCGAACGGCCGGCGCGCACGCAGGCTTCGAGTTCGGCATGGCCCTGCACGTGGACGCCGTGATGGCGCAAGTGGCGCACCAGCGAATTCAGGGAGGCGCGCGACAGCAGGATGTCCCAGCGTCGGTCGGACACCGGGGCCGAGGCCAGCCGGCTCGGCGGCACGGGCATCAACCCCAGGTCGGCCGCGTTGCCGGTGCTGCCACGCAGGCCCTCGCCGCCGATCACCACCCCGGCGCCGAGCGCCGCGCCGATGAAGACGTACAGGAAATCGTTTTCTTCGCGCCCGACGCCGAAGAAGAGTTCCGCGATGGCAGCGGCGTTACCGTCGTTTTCCTTGAAGACGGGCTGCCCGACGGCTTGCGACAGGAGAGCGCCGAAATCGATCTCGTCCCAGATGCGGAAGTCGGCCCGCAGGTCGAGCTCACGCAGCCAGCTGCCCAGGTTGTAGGGCTGCGCCAGGCCGATGCCGGTCAGGCGGCGGCGCTGTGCCGCATCGAGCGTCGTGAGCATGCGCGCCACGTCCTTGCGGACCAGCGCCAGCGCCTTGTCGGGGTGGGGCAGCAGCAGTTCATGCGCTTCGCGGGCCAGGATGGCGCCACCCAGGTCGATCAGCACCGTCTCGATGCTGGTGCGGTCGAGCCGCACGCCGATGCCGTAGGCGCCGCCCGGGTTGATGCGGTACAGCCCCGCCGGCTGTCCACGCTGGCCTTCCTGCCGGCGTCCTGCGGGCTCGATCAGGCGCGCCTCCTCGAGCGACTGCACGATGCTGCCGACCGCCGTGTTGGTGAGCTGCGCCCAGCGCGCGAGATCGGCTTTGGAAGCTTCGCCCGCGCGTCGCAGCCGCTGCAGCAGCGTACGCTCGTTGTATAAGCGCAGGTTCACCGAGTTGGTGCCACGACCGGGGCCGGCTGAGGTCAAATCATGTCTCCTTGTCTGGCGCGACCTTGGGGTGCGTCATTAATTAATTCAAGTTGAATAAAGTTTAGAGGTCTGCTTCTGTACTTTGATGCAGGGTTTTCCCGCAACGCCGTGAAACGATCTGTTAATGCTCCGGGCCCGCTGGTCGATGTCCGCGAAGTCGAATTCAGTGCCATCCGCGCGCAAGGCGCGGGGGGCCAGAACGTCAACAAGGTTTCGAGTGCAGTGCACCTTCGCTTCGACATCGCGGCGTCGTCGCTGCCGGAGGCGATCAAGGAACGTCTGCTTGCGCTGCGCGACCAGCGTCTCACGCAGCAAGGCGTGGTGGTCATCAAGGCACAGCAGCACCGCAGCCAGGCCATGAACCAGGTTGAAGCGTTGCAGCGGCTGCAGGAACTGGTCGACGGCGTGGCCACCGTACCGACGGTGCGTCGAACCACCCGGCCGACTTACGGATCGAAGCAGCGCCGGCTGGCCGGCAAGAGCCAGCGCTCGGCACTCAAGCGCTCGCGCGGCGCAGGTGCTGACGCCGACTAACCGCAATCCAAATGAAGGTTTCCGCGATGACTTCCCTCAAGATCGATTTCGTGTCCGATGTCTCCTGCCCCTGGTGCGCCATCGGCCTAGGTGCCCTGGAGGCCGCGCTGGCGCGCGTGGCGCCGGCCATCACGGCCGAGCTGCACTTCCACCCGTTTGAGCTGAACCCGGCCATGCCCCCCGAGGGTCAGGACACGGGCGAGCACCTGCGAGAAAAATACGGCTCCACGCCCGCGCAGCAGGCCGAGGCGCGCGAGGCGATCCGCCAGCGCGGCGCGACGGTCGGATTCACCTTCGGCATCGACCGGCGCAAGCGTGTCTGGAACACCTTTGATGCGCACCGCCTGCTGCACTGGGCCGGGCTGGAGGGCGGCGGGCGCCAGATCGCGCTCAAGAAGGCGCTGCTCAAGGCCTACTTCACCGATGGGGAGAACCCGTCGGACCACGACGTGCTGGTGCGCATCGCCGGCGAGGCCGGGCTCGATGCGCAGCGCGCCCGCGAGATCCTGGCGGGCGGCGAGTACGCCGCCGAGGTGCGCGCGCAAGAGCGGCTGTTCCTCGATGCCGGCATTCATTCGGTGCCCGCCATCATCATCAACGACCGGCACCTGATCTCGGGCGGGCAGCCGGTCGAGGTGTTCGAGCGGGCGCTGCGACAGATCGCGGGCGCCGCGCCGTCGACCACCGCCCTGGCCTGAGGCAAGCGTCCAGGCCCGCGCGCAGCCTGCGGTTTGCCGCCGTGTCGGGGCGTTCCGGCTTTACCTGGACGGCGTGGCCCTGCGTCAACCGCGCGCCCGGCCCAGGAATTGAAGATGCCATGACCCTCGTTTTTCGACTTGCCCCCGCCCTGCGCGGCCGCATGGCCCTCACCGTCTGCCTGCTGACGCTGGCCGGCTGCGCCTCCCTGGCGCCGCTGACGGGCCTGCGCGACGCGGCGCCG
>JAQGLP010000376.1 GCA_028292835.1 Variovorax sp. | reverse complement strand
GATCTCCTGGCTCACGGCTTCGCAGTGCGCAATCAGTTCGTCCTCCGATGCGGTGGCGAGCGCCGCCAGACTGAGCAGGCCGGCGTGGTAGCCCAGGCCCACGGCAGTCCGCGCTTCGGCGCACGCCTGCGCGGTCCCGCCGCACAGGCCCGCGATCATGACCATCGGGCGGGGGGTCCAGGCACGCTGGTCTTCGATCGCGGAGCGCAGCACTGTTTCGTAGAGGCCCCGCTCCCGGATGCTGAACTGCGTGGTGTGCACGCCGACTGCGAGGCCGCCGGCGCCCGCGTCGACGTAGTAGCGCGTGAGCGCCCGCTGGCGGCGGCGGTCGAACCGACGCTGCGCGTCCAGCGCCAGCGGATGCGCCGGGATCACGGTGCCTTGCGCCAGCAGGGCCAGCACTTCGCCGGGAAGATCGGTTCGTTGCAACGGCATGGAAAACTCCTGAAGGGTCGCGCGCTATCCGAATTCCGGACCGGCGATGGCGTGGATGAAAGCGCTCTGGCCGGCAGGAACAGGTTCGCCCAGCGCCATGCGGACCAGGCCGCGTTGCGGCGTGAAGCTGGCGGCGGCCAGTTGCCGGCGGAACTCGGTCCGTGCGTCAGGCACGTCGATGAACACCCTGCCGGGCAGGCCGCGGGCGATATCGAGCACCAGCGCGGCGGCGGCGGGCTCGTGCGTGGCCAGCAGCGGACCGATGTGATGCGCGAGGCGGCCCGTGCGCACGAGGGCGGCCGCGCCGGCGCTGCGCACCAGGCGCGAGTCTGCGCGCGCCATCAGGTCGGCAAGCACGGGCTCGCGGGAGATGCCCAGCGCTTCGGCGTCCAGGCTGGCGAAGGTGGCGAGCGTTTCAGGTGCCGGTGAGGCAATGGGCGGCGCGGGGGTGGCGCCCGGCAACGCGTCGCGCTGCCAGCGCGTGAGGTGCCACAGCGGTGCAAAGCCGAACTGGCTGTAGAGGCGTGCACCGGCCGGCGTCGCGTCGAGCATCGGGATGCGGCCGGCGTCCTGGACGTTTCGCAGGCAATGCGCGAACACGCGGCGCCCCCATCCCTGCCCGCGTACCGCAGGCGCCACCAGAATCATGCTGATCCAGGCTGCGCTGTCGCCCATCGGCAGCACGGCGCCGCTGGCGACGAGCTTTCCTCCGGCATCGCGTACGCCGCAGAGGGAGCCCAGGCGCGAGAAGAGCGCCCAGTCCTGCGGCACCTGGTTCCAGCCGCTTTGCGCGACCAGGTCGCCGAGCATGGCCAGGGTGTCCTTGTCGAGGCCGCGCAGCGTTTCCACCGCGGCGGCGCCAGCTTCAGTACTTGCCATCGCGCGTTTCGAACTTGGTGGGTTTGCCGTAGAGGCGTCGCTCGTGCGCGATCCAGTCCGCGACCCAGCCGATCTGCACCGACAGCGGCACCCGTGGGTAGCCGAACAGGCGTTCCGCCTCGCCTGTGTTCATCAGCCACGCGGTGGGCGCTTCCTCGCCGGTGATCTGCACTGGTTTGCCGAAGCGGCGCGCGAACTCCTTGGCCAGCCAGCGGATCGACGTGGTCTCCGGGCCGGTGACGTTGAGGGGCGAGGTGGGCACCGTGGCGGCGGCGAGGCAGCGCAGCGCCTGCGCATTGGCGTCGCCCTGCCAGATCACGTTGACATGACCCATCGTCACATCGACCGCCTCGCCACGCCAGACCTTGAGCGCCACGTCGGCCAGCACGCCATAGCGCAGGTCGATCGCATAGCTCAGGCGAAACAGACGGCCCGGCGTGCCATGCACCTGCGAGAAGTATTCGAACATGCGCTCGCGTCCCACGCAGGAGTTGGCGTACTCGCCCGGCGGGCTCGGCGCGAGGTCCTCGGACGCCCCTTGGCCAATCACGGGCACGAACGGATACACGCACGCCGTGGAGAACGCCACGATGCGCGACTGGCGAAAGGTTTCGGCCACCAGCGCCGGCACATGCACGTTCATCGCCCAGGTCAGGGGGTTGTTGGCATCCCCGCCGAACTTGCGCCCGGCCATGAAGATCACGTTCGCGCACTGCGGCAGGGCGCGCAGCGCGGCTGGATCCAGCAGGTCGCACGCGATGGTCTCGATGCCGTGGGCCTCGAGCATGGTGCGCACCTCGGGCTCGCTGAAGCGGGCGACCGCGATCACGCGGCGGCCGGGCATGGCGGCGCGCGCCAGGCGCGCCAGGGTCGGGCCCATCTTGCCGCCGACGCCCAGGATCAGCAGGTCGCCATCGATACGGGCGAGGTCCTCGATCAGCGCGCGCGAAGGAAGGGCCAGAAAGTCTTCGAGCGCCTGCTCGGATTCGAAGCTTGCCGGAAAGGCGATGTCGTCGAGCACGGCCGCGGCGGCCGCGCCATGGGGCGTGGGGGTGTTCATTGGATCCTTGCGTCCTGGGTGATGAAGTGCCGTTCCAGCAAGAGGACCAGCAGGTAGAGCAGCACGCCCAGTCCGGTGATGAGGAGCACCGCCATGAAGACCGCCGCCGTGTCGAGCGATGCCTGGACCTGGATCATCAAGTAGCCGAGGCCCTTGTCCGACGCGATGAATTCGCCCACCACCGCGCCCGCGACGGCGAGGATGGTGGCGACCTTCATGCCGGAGAACACGTAGGGGAGCGAGCCGGGCAGCTGGATGTAGCGGAACAGCTGCCAGCGCGAGCCCTTGAGCGCATGCACCAGGTTCAACAGGTCGGGCTCGGTCTCATTGAGACCGCGAATGGTGGTCAGCAGGATGGGGAAGAAGCACAGGCTGAAGGTGATCAGGATGTTGGGCCCGATGCCGTAGCTGAACCACACGATGAACAGGGGCCCGAGCGCCACCTTGGGGATCATGTTGAGCGTCACCAGCAGCGGGAACGCCAGCAGCATCAGCCGGCGGCTGGTGATGAACAGGAGCGCGCACAGGATGCCCAGCACCAGGCCGAGTGCATAGCCGCCGAACACCTCGAGGGCCGTGACGCCGGTGTTGTGCAGCCAGCGGTAGTTGCCGTTGGCCAGCGTGGCCAGCACCTTCGACGGCGCGGGCAGAACGAAGGGCTGGATGGCGAACAGACGCACCACCAGCTCCCACAGGACGATGAACGCCACGTGGACGGTGACGATCGCGGACCAGCGTTGCCACTCCGGCCGCCCGACAGCCGGCACGAGCGGGCTGGGAGGCGCGAGGCCGATGTCGGGAGCCGTCATGTCAGGTCTTTGCGAAGTGAGCCTGATGAAATCATAGGCAGCGTGCTGCCCCATGTCAACCAAATGGTTGATCAATGGCTGGGCGACTTCCTGTCAGGGCCGCAGCGCGTTCAGGGCGAACTCGATCACATGGCGCCGACGCTGAACCAGCGCCCCCCGTGAGCCCAGCGGCTTGCCGAAAATCGCCGACAGCGTATGGTTGTTCGAAAAGAAGAAGTAGGAGATTCCCGCGATCGAGATGTAGAGGTTGACGGCGTCGAAATCCGGCCGGAACACCCCTTGCGAAACGCCGCGTTCGAGCGTGGCCTCGAGCATCTCGATGAAGGGCGAGTGCATTTTCTGGAGCCGCTCAGATTGGAGGATATGGCTGCCGTGGTTGCGGTTCTCGTCGGCCAGCAGGGCAATGAATTCGGGGTGCTCGGCCAGGTAGTCGAACGAGAAGGCGATCAACTGCGCCATCGCTTCCAGCGGGGCGAGCGCGCCCAGGGACAGTCCTTGCTCCTTCTCGCGGATTTCCGCATAGACCGACTCCAGCGCGACCAGGTACAGCCCCTGCTTGTTGTCGAAATAGTGATAGACCAGCTGCTTGTTGACGCCTGCCGCACGCGCGATCTCGTCGACACGCGCCCCGGCGAAGCCGTTGCTCGAGAACTCCGAGACGGCGGCGGCGATGAGCGACTCCCGGGTGGCGGCAGGGTCGCGTCGGGCCGGCGGGGCGACGGTCGAAGGCATGGGAACAGGGAGCATGGCGCGTATCTCGAGATGTTCTTGTATCAGGTTGCTGATCAACCAAACAGTTGGTAATATCGATTCTAGTCCCGTCGATTCCTTCCATTCTGGAGTGTTGCCCCATGCGAAAACGCCTGTCCGCCGTGCCTGCCGTTCTGTTCGCCGGCGTGTTGGCGACCGCGGGTTCCGCGGCCTCCGCGGCCGATTCGATGAACCTGATGCTCAACTGGACACCGACGGCGGACCATGCGCCGATCTACTACGCCAAGGCCAAGGGCTGGTACAGCGAAGCGGGGATCGACCTGACGATCGAGGCCGGCAAGGGCTCGGCATTGTCGGCGCAGCGCGTCGGCTCCAACGGGGCCAATCTCGGCATTGCGGACCTGCCGACCGCGATCCAGGCCGTCGGCAAGGGTGCCGACCTGAAGGCCGTCATGGTGATCTATGCCAACAGTCCGCAAGGCTTCTACTGGCTGAAGTCATCGGGCATCAACGGTCCGAAGGATTTTGTCGGCCGCAAGATCGGCAATCCTCCGGGGGATGCCGCCCGTCTGATGTGGCCCGCCTTCGCCAAGAAGGTCGGGATCGAGGCGAACGCGGTGAGTTTCGTCAACCTGAGTCCGCAGGCCAAGGTCGGGGCGCTCAAGAGCAAGTCGGTCGACATCATCAGCGACTTCTACAACGAGCATGACCTGAAGGTGCGCGAATTCGGTTCCGACCTCGGTTTCCTGGCGTGGCGCAGCGTGGGCGTCAACGTCTATGGCAATTCGCTGTTCGTCAACGGCGCCTATCTGGCCGCCAACCCGGAACGGGTCAAGAAGTTCGTCGCCATCACCCAGCGCGCCTACGACGCCTGCGTGAAGGTGTTCGCGCCTTGCCTGGATGCGCTCACGGCGAGCGTCAGCGGCCTGAGCCCCGACAACCAGCGCGACCAGTGGGAACGCATCAAGCAGCTCATGCGCGACGACACCACGACCCAGGTCGCGCTGGGCGCTTTCGATGGCGCCCGCGTCAAGGCGGACTATGGGCTGGTGCAGTCCCTGATCGGCATCGACAAGCCGTTCGATCCGGCAACGTTGTTCACCAACGACTACCTGGACAAGAACGTCCGCATGACCGCCAAGTAGGGCGCCCCGGCATCGCCCGGGGCGGCACTGCGCTCATGCCGCGGGCGCTGCGTCGCTGTCGGGCAGCAGCACGCTGCGCTGCTGCTCCGCGGTCTCCCGCAGGAAACGCCAGACCGCCTGCATGCGTGCCAGATGCTTGGTTTCGGCCGGCATCGATATCCAGAAGGTGCGAGTGAATTTCGCCTGCCCGGGCAGCACGCGGCGCAGCCCGGGATCGCGCTCGGCGATGAAGGCCGGCAGCACCGCGATGCCGGCGCCCGCGGCGGTGGCGCGGTGCTGCGCCAGGATGCTGGTGCTGCGCAACGCGAACGCGTCGGGCCGGTACAGCTCGTCGAGGTACTGCAGTTCCTTGCTGAACAGCAAATCGTCGACGTAGCTGATGAAGGTGTGGCCGCGCAGGTCTTCGCGCGTCTCGATCGCCGGGTGCGCGGCCAGGTAGCGTTCGGCCGCGTAGAGCCGCAGCGTGTAATCGGTGAGCTTGGTCACGACGACCGCGCCGCGCACCGGTCGTTCGAGCGAAATCACGATGTCGGCCTCGCGCCGCGACAGATGCACCAGCCGCGGCATCGCCAGCAGATCGATCACCAGCCGGGGGTGCTGCAGGGCGAACAGCGCAAGCTGCGGTGCGAGCACCACGGTGCCGAAGCCCTCGGTGGCGCCGATGCGCACCAGCCCCGACAGGCCCTCGTGAGACGAAGGCGTGGCGCTCGCCACCGCCAGAAAGGCGCGCTCCATCGCCTCGACCTGCGGCTGCAACTTGCGGCCTGCCTCGGTCAGCCGGTGTCCCTCGGGCTCGCGCGAGAAAAGGGCCGCGTCGAACTGCTTTTCGAGCGCCTGGATGCGCCGCGCGACCGTGGTGTGGTCCACGCCCAGCCGCCGGGCGGCGCCGACCAGCGTGCCCGAGCGTGCGAGTTCCAGAAAGAAGCGGAGGTTGTCCCAGTCCATGCGGTTTTCTCAAGGTGTCGAGCGTCGGCGCATTGTGCATTTTTGCAAACGGTGAGCGCACTTTTGTCTATTGCCATGGCAAATTCGCAAAGCTACGATGGCTGCTGCCCATCTTTCTGCAGGAGACAAGTTCATGGATGCCACCACCACGCCGGCCACGCAGGTCGCCACCGTCAAGCTCCTGATCGGCGGCCAGCTGGTCGAATCGCAAACCACCGAATGGCGCGACATCGTTAATCCGGCCACGCAGGAGGTGTTGGCGCGCGTGCCGTTCGCCACGCCGGCCGAGG
>JAQGLP010000369.1 GCA_028292835.1 Variovorax sp. | reverse complement strand
CTTGCTGATGGTCGACGCGCACTGGTCGTTCTGGACCGCGGCACTGGCCGGCATGGCGGTGTCAACCGCGGCCGGACTGGTGATGGCGCTACCGGCGCTACGCCTGTCGACCTGGTACTTCGCGCTTGTGACGCTGACGTTTGCACAGGTCGTGACCGACCTGCTGGTCGAGTGGCGCGGCCTGACGCACGGTTTCTCCGGCATTGTCGGCATCCCGGCGCCCTCCATCGGCGCGCACACGCTGAGCCCGGCCCAGGTGTATCTTGCGGTGGCCGCCTGCGTGGTCCTGGCCTTCCTGGCCCTTCGCAACCTGACCCTGTCGCGCTTCGGCCGGGGCATGGTGGCCGCTCGGGACAACCCGCTGGCGGCCACGGCTTCGGGGGTCTCGCTGCTGCGCATCAAGCTGTTCGCCTTCGCGGTGAGCGCGGCGCTGGCCGGGCTGGCTGGCGCGTTCTATGCGGTGCAAAAGACGGTCATCACGCCGGAGGATTTCACCGCCGACTTCTCGATCTTCTTTCTGCTGATGATCGTGGTCGGTGGTCTCGGCAAGCTCTGGGGCCCGGTGGTCGGCACCTTGATCTTCTTCCTGCTGCCGGAACTGCTCGGACCGCTGCAGAGCTGGCGGCTGCTGATCTATGGCGTCGTGTTGCTCGTGCTCATGGTGTTCGCGCCGCACGGCCTCATGGGCATGCCCGTCTGGCAGCGCCGGCGATCGCGCGTGCCGGACCCCGGGATCGCCGAGGGTTCCGAAGCGCGTGCGCGGCCGGTGGCGCGACTGGCGCTAACCGTGCGCGACCTGCACAAGCAGTTCGGTGGCGTCGCCGCGCTGCAAGGCTGCGCACTCGCGGCCGAGGCCGGCCGCACGCATGCGCTGGTCGGTCCGAATGGCTCCGGCAAGACAACGACGCTGAACGTGATCAGCGGCTTCGTCCGCGCCGACAAGGGCAGCGTGATGATCGGCGACACCGATGTCTCAGGCCTCCCGCCGCACCGGATCGCACGGCTCGGCGTGGGCAGGACCTTCCAGACGCCCAAGCTGCTGCACGACATGAGCGTGCTCGACAACGTGCGCCTCGGCGGCTTCGTCAGCGAGCGCGCCACTGCGGCGGAGATCGCGCTCGGCCTGCCGCGCGGGCGCCGCGACCTGCACGACAGCTCGGCCGCCGCGATGGCCTTGCTTCGCTTCGTCGGCCTCGGCGAACGCACTCATGACCTGGCTGGCGACCTGCCGCACGGCCAGCAGCGGCTGGTGGAGATCGCCCGGGCGATGGCGGGCCATCCTTCGCTGCTGCTGCTCGACGAACCGGCGGCGGGCTTGTCGATGGACGAGCTCGATCGGCTGGGCACCCTGATCACAGCCATCGTCTCGCTCGGCACCACGGTGCTGATCGTCGAGCATCACCTCGAGCTGATCGCGCGGATCAGCAGCTCGGTCACGGTGCTCGACCGCGGTTCGGTGCTGGCGGCCGGCACGCCGGACGAGGTCTTCAGCCACCCCGAGGTGGCGCGCGCCTACATGGGACGCGAAGGCACCGGAGGCGCGCGATGACGGCGGCGGTACCGGCCCTGCTGCAGGTGCGCGACCTGCACGCCGGCTACGGCCGCGTGAGCGTGCTCGAAGGCGTGTCGCTCGAGGTGCCGGAGCGCGGCCTCGTGGCGCTGGTCGGCAGCAACGGCGCCGGCAAGTCGACCCTGCTGCGTGCCCTGTCGGGGCTGATCCCCAGCAGCGCCGGCCAGATTGTCTTCGCCGGCGAAACCCTGGATGGCGCCGCGCCCGCGAAAATCGTCGGGCGCGGCCTGCTTCATGTCGCCGAAGGGCGGCGGCTTTTCCGCACCCAGTCGGTACGCGACAACCTGCAGCTCGGGCTTTGGGGCGCGCGGCTCGCCAAGGCAGAGGCCGCGGCCCGCTTCGACCGGGTGTACACGCTGTTCCCGGTCCTGCACGAGCGCCAGAACGCGCGCGCCGGTATCCTCTCGGGCGGCCAGCAGCAGATGCTCGCGGTGGCGCAGGCCCTGATGCACGCGCCGCGGCTGCTGATGCTCGACGAGCCCTCGCTCGGCCTGGCACCGGCCGTGATCGACCAGCTGCTCGATGCCGTGGTGCAGCTGCGCCGCGACGGCACCGCGATCCTCCTGGTCGAGCAGATGGTCGAGCGCGCACTGCAGATCGCCGACACCGCCTACGTCCTGCAGAACGGCCGGGTGATCGGCCACGGGCCTGCGCGCGAACTGCAGGGCAGCGAGCTGATCCGCCAGGCCTACCTGGGCGCGGGCGCCAAGGCCGCTCCCATCCCCACTCCAACTTCTCCTCCGGAGGTTTCCGCATGAAGCTTCAAGGCAAGACCGCCATCGTCACCGGCGCCGCGCGCGGCCTGGGCCGCGCCTACGCGCTGCGGCTCGCATCGCTCGGCGCCGATGTCGCCATCGTCGACGTCAACCTCGACGGCGCCGCCGAATTCGGCGAGCGGCTGGACGCGCCCAGCGTGGCGGCCGAGATCGAACGGCTGGGCCGCCGCGGCGTCGGCATCCAGGCCGACCTCACGCAACGCGACCAGGCCTTCGGCGCGATCGAGCGTGCGCGCAAGGCCCTGGGCCGCATCGACATCCTCGTCAACAACGCTGGCGGCGCCATCACGCCGGCCGACCGCAGCCTGGCGTCGATGACGCCGGAAGAAGACACGCGCCTGTTGATGGACGTGAACTTCATGAGCACGGTGCACTGCTGCCAGGCGGTGGCGCCGGTCATGAAGCGCCAGGGCAGCGGCGTGATCGTCAATATCTCTTCGCAATCGGCCATCACGACCTACAACCAGGGCCTGCTCGCCATCTATGCCGCGTCGAAGGCGGCGGTCACGCACTACACGCGCTATCTGGCCGCCGAGCTCGGACCGCAGGGCATTCGCGCCAACTGCCTTGCGCCGGGCGTGATGATGACCGCGCGGGTGGCCGCGCAGGCCGCGGCGCGCGGCATCGGTACCGACGTCGAGGCGGCCAAGGTGCCGCTGCGCCGGCTCGGGCAAGTGGAAGACTGCGCGGGCGTGCTGGAATTCCTCGTGACCGACCTGTCACAGTACGTGACCGGCCAAGTCATCTCGGTGTGCGGCGGCGCGGTGCTGACGCCCAACTAGGCCCTGCTCACCCATGAAAATCTGCATCTTCGGAGCTGGTGCGATCGGCGGCTACCTGGCCACCCATCTCGCGCAGGTCGATGGCGTCTCGGTCAGCGTGGTCGCGCGCGGTGAGCATCTGGCTGCGATCCGGCGCAACGGCCTGGCCATCGAGTCGCCACGCGGCACGCTGCGCGCGCATGTGCAGGCCACAGACCATCCGTCGGATCTCGGTGAACAGGACGTCGTCATCCTCGCCCTGAAATCCCACCAGGTGGCGCCCGTCCTCGACGGCGTCAAGGCGCTCCTCGGCCCGCGGACGGCCGTGCTGCCGCCCACCACCGGCATCCCGTACTGGTACTTCCACGGTCTGCCCGGCAAGTTTTGCAACCGGCAGATCGAACGCCTGGATCCGCAGGGCCGCCAGTGGGCCGCGCTGGACCCGGCGCGCGTGATCGGCTGCGTCTACTGGGTCGCCTCCGAAGTCACGGCACCGGGGGTCATCCACCACGACGGCAGCCTGTCGCGTTTTCCGATCGGCGAACCCGACGGCTCGAGCAGCGAACGCCTGTCGCAGCTCGCGGCCGTCATGGCCTCCGCCGGCCTCGACGCGCCCGTGGTACCCGACATCCGCGCCTGGATCTGGGCCAAGATGATCAGCAGCCTGTGCTGGAACCCGATCGCCGTGCTCACCCTGGGCACGCTGTCCGAGATGAATGCGCGCCCCGAAGTCGTGGCGATCGTGCGCAGCATGATGGCGGAGGCCGACGCGCTCGCGAATCGGCTCGGTGTGCAGCAGATGCCGATCTCGATCGACCAGCGCATTGCCGCGGCGCGCAATGCGGGCGACCACAAGATGTCGATGCTGCAGGACCTGGAGCGCGGTCGCGCGCTGGAACTCGACGTGCTCGTCGACTCGATCGAGGCGATGCACGAGATCGCGCAGTCACCGACGCCGACGATCGACAGCATCTATGCGCTCCTGCGCCTGCGGGCGGCGAAGCAGGCGCAAGCCATCGCCTGACAGGCGTCGCCGGGGATCAGGCCGGCGGCTTCTTCCGGCTCAGCAGCGCCTCGGCCGCGCGTTGCAGTTCGCCGGTAGTGCGCGCCAGGATCTGCGTGCGGTTCTCGAGTTCGATCGCGCCTGCGAGGCTTGCGCTCTCGAGATTGGCCCAGCCGCCGCGCTTGGTCATCCAGACGCCGAAGGCGCTGTTCGCGGCAATGCTCTGCGCGAGTTCGATGGCACGCGGCAGCAGCCGTGCGTCCTCCACCAGTTCGGACACAAGGCCGATGCGCTCGGCCTCGACCGCGCCGACCATGCGCCCCGTCAGCATCATCTCGAACGAGCGCGACAGGCCCACTGCGCGCGGCAGCAGCCAGCTCACGCCGATGTCGCAGCTCGACATGCCGACCTTCACGAAAGCCGAATTGAACGACGCCGATTGCGAGGCAACGCGGATCTCGGCCGCCAGCGCCAGGCCGAGGCCGGCGCCATTGGCCGGGCCGTTGACCGCGGCGATCACCGGCTGCCGCAGGGCGCGCAGGCGGGTCACGAGGCCGGCGAAAAGCTCCTGCCGCTTCATCCATGCCTGCGTCTCGCCGCTCGCGCTGCCCGGCGCGTCGGCGGCCAGCGACAGGTCGAAGCCGGCGCAGAACCCGCGCCCTGCGCCGCTGACGATCAGCACGCGGCACGCCTCGTCATCGGCAATGGTGTCCAGCAGGCGACCGATCTCGCGCACCGTCTCGTCGTCCAGCGCATTCAGACGCGCCGGCCGGTTCAGTCGCAGCAGCGCAACGCCTTCGGTGGGCCGTTCGATCAGCGCTCCGGGGCCGCTTGTCGCGTCAGACATAGATTGCTTCAATCACGTCGGCGTATTTCTCGGCGATGGACTTGCGCCGCACCTTCATCGTCGCCGTCACCTCGCCGTCGTCGTGGTCGAGTTCCTTCGCGAGCAGGTGGAATTTGCGCACCTGCTGCACTTGCGCCAGGCGCGCGTTGGCGACCGCGACCTCGCTCTCGATCATGGCGCGCACCTTGTCCTGCTCGACCAGGCTCTTGAAGTTGGTGTAGGGCAGTCCTTGCGCCTCGGCCCAGTTGCCGACGCTCTCGAAATCGATCTGCAGCAGCGCCGACACGAAGCGCCGCCGGTCGGCGATGACGATCGCCTCCCTGATGAAGGGCGAGATCCGCAGCGCGTTCTCGATCTCCGAGGGCGTGATGTTCTTTCCGCCGGCGGTGATCATGATGTCCTTCTTGCGATCGATGATGCGCAGCTCGCGGCCGGCGGGACCATCCTCCCAGCGCGCCACGTCGCCCGAATGCAGCCATCCCTCGGCATCCATGGCTTCGGCGGTCGCCTCCGGATTGCGGTAGTAGCCCTTGAAGACCACATCGCCGCGGATCAGGATCTCGCCGTCGTCGGCAAGCTTGAGCTCCACGCCCGGGTAGGGCACGCCGACGGTGCCGACGGGCGACGCATCGCTTGTCTGCATGGTGGTCGCGCCGGAGGCTTCGGTGAGCCCGTAGGCTTCGCGAATCGGCAGCCCAAGGACGCGAAAAAAGTGCAGGATGTCCGGCGCGATCGGCGCGCCCGACGAGATCGCCACCCGGCAGCGCCTCAGGCCGACGAAATTGAGCAGCGCACGCAGGACCAGCACGTACCAGAAGACCCGGACGACACGTTGGGCCAAGCTCCATTGCGGACGCGGCAATTCCGCAAAGCGCCCGACCGAGGTCATGGCCCGCTGGTACATCGCCAGCCGCCAGCCTCCGGCCTCGCGCAGCTTGGTCTGGATCGACGCATGGAATTTCTCCCAGATGCGCGGCACGCCGAAGAACACCTGCGGCGACAACTCGCGCAGGTCCTCCTGCACGGTGCGCAGGCTCTCGGCGAAGTTGACGACCGCGCCGGTGGCCATCGGCACGTGGATCGAGAACATCTGCTCCGCCACATGGCACAGCGGCAGGTACGACACCAGCGAATCGCGATCGGTGCAGCCGAGCACGGTATTGAGTCCGCGCGCCGCGCTGCCCAGGCCGCGCCAACTCATCTGAGCGGCCTTCGGCCGGCCGGTCGAGCCGGAAGTGAAGACGATCAGCCCGATGTCGTCGAGCGTTTGCGTCGCGGCTATCGCCTCGATGCGTGCCGGCTGGTCGGCGGCCAGCCGGCGGCCGGCGTCGATCAGCGCCTCGAACTCGTGGATGCCGCTGCGGTCGTAGTGGCGCAGCCCGCGCGCGTCGATCAGCACGATCTGCCGCAGTTCGGGCAGGTTGCCGCGCACCGAAAGCACCTTGTCGAGCTGTTCCTGGTCTTCGCAGACGATGATGGGTGAATCGGCGAGCTGCAGCAGGTACTCGATCTCGACGCCCGGCGACGTCGGATACACGCCAGCCACGATGCCGCCAGCCAAGCCGACACCGAACTGTGCGATCACCCATTCGATGCGGTTCTCGCTCAGGATCGCGACCTTCTCTCCGGGCTGCAGGCCCAGATCGAGCAGCGCAAGCGCCAGGCAGCCCGAGCGCTCGGCGTATTCGCGCCAGGTCACCGGCTGCCAGATGCCGAACTGCTTCTGGCGCAGCGCCACCGTGTCGGGACGAGCGCGCGCCCAGTGCAGCAGTTGCTGCGGCGGCGTCAGGTCCTTCAGTTCTTTCGCACTCATTTCGAATCGTCTCCCACCGAATACAACCGCGTGACTCTCTTCCAGGAACGCCACGGAACCGGCTTTGCCGGGCCGCCGGCGTTGTCCCCTGCAAGGGGGTGGACCACCACACGAAGCGGGCAAGCCCGGGGGTGCTTCACGACAACCAGCGCTTGCGCCGCTTGTAGTGCTTGACATCGCGAAAACTCACCCGGCCCTCACCGCTGTCGCCGCTGCCGAGATAGAAGCGCTGAACGTCGGCGTCGCCCAACAGCACCTCCTTCGGGCCATTGATGACAATGCGCCCGTTCTCCATGATGTAGCCGTAGTCGGCCACGCCGAGCGCGACCCGTGCGTTCTGCTCGACCAGCAGCATCGCCACGCCCTGCTCCCGGTTGATACGGGCGATGATCGAGAAAATGTCCTTGACGACGAGCGGCGCGAGACCGAGCGAGGGCTCGTCGAGCAGGATCAGCCGCGGCTGGCCGACCAGCGCCCGCGCGATCGCCAGCATCTGCTGCTCGCCGCCCGACAGGTAGCCCGAAAGCTGCCTGCGCCGCTCCTTCAGCCGCGGGAAATACTCGAACACCGCCTCGATGTCGAGCGCCTTGCCACCGCGGCCGTTGAGCGCATTGCCGGCCGCCACCAGGTTCTCGTCGACCGTCAGCTCGCCGAAGACATGCCGCCCCTCGCGCACATGGGCCAGGCCGCGCCGCGGCAGCACATGCGGCGCCCAGCGATCGATGTCTTCGCCGAAGAACCGGATGCGACCGCTGGCCACGCGCCCGTTCTCCAGGGGCAGGATGCCCGACGCCGCCTTCAGCGTGGTGGTCTTGCCCGCGCCGTTGGAGCCGAGCAGCGCCACCACCTTGCCATCGGGCACTTCGATCGAGAGCCCCCGAAGCGCCTGAACCGTGTGGTTGTAGACCACCTCGATGTTGGAGATGGACAAGGCCGGCGTCGCACTCACACCTTGATCCATGAGCTCGCCGGCTCCATCTGCTTGGTCTTCGCGTCGTAGCGGTAGATGCGTCCTACCGGTGCCTGGTGCTTGCTCAGGTCCACCAGCGTGCCGAAGATGCCGCCCGAATCCCACTCCTTCATCGACTCGAGCGCGGCCTTCATGTTGGGCAGCGTAAGCGGCTTGCTGGCTTTGATGCAGCGCTCGGCGATCTCCGCGAACACCATGCCCGAGAGCCACGAGCTGATGTAGAACGGGGAGATGTTCTTCATGTCGGGGCGGTTCTTCGCCGCGAAGTCGCGCATCGCGTTGATCATGACCGAATCGGTCTCGTGGCCGTAGCGGTACGGGCTCACGCCGCTGAGAGATTCGCCCATGGCGCCGAGCGTGTCGTAGGCCGGCTTGTCCAGGCCCCACGCGGTACCCATGACCTGGCTCTGCAGGCCCGCTTCACGCATCTGACGCACGAACTCGGGCATGGGCGCAAGGATGTAGCCCTGGAAGATCACGATGTCGGGCCTGGCGCGGCGAAGCTTGGCCACCTCGGGCGCGACGTCGATGCCGGCCTGCTTGGTCACGATCTCGGCGACGATCGGCAGGCCCAGCTTCTCCGCGCGCGCCTTGCCGCCCGGAATGCCGTCGCGGCCGAACTCGGTGTCGGCATAGACGTAGGCGATCTTCGGCTTGTCCGACTTGGACCATGTCTTGGCGATGTACTCCATCAGGATCTCGTGCATCGAGCCGTAGATCGGACCCGGCACGAAGTGCTGGGGCATCCCGACCGGGTCGGCCATCGAACTCGCCAGCGAGGTGGACGACGTCATGACCGTGCCCGCCGCGATCGCGTCCTGCGCGACGGCCTTGGCCCATTGCGTGCTGTCGCCGTAGAAGAAGGTCGGCTTGTCGGACGCCATCAGCTTCTTGAAGATGGCCACACCCTGGTCGAGCTTGAAGCCGCTGTCTTCCGACACATAGCGCAGTTTGCGACCCCCGACGCCGCCGTTGGCGTTCTTCCACAGCACGAAGTCGTTCAGCCCGTTGTTCATGGCCGTGCCGGCGAACGCGAAGATGCCGGTGATGGGCTGCGAGGCCGCGATCACGATCTCACCCTTCTGGGCCTGCGCCAATGCACCCCGGATGGCCAAGGGCCCGAGCGCGGCGGCGGTGCCGGCGGCCTGGATCAGTTTGCGCCTCAGAAAATCGGTCATGGTCTGTCTCCTTTGTTTTCGGTTCAGGTAATGAAGGGCCACAGGTGGAAAACTCGCCGCACGCGCGCCCACATGGCCGACAACCCGTGGGGCTCGAAGATCAGAAAGACGATGATCAACAGGCCGAACACGACCTGCCCCATCGGCAGCAGCAGGCCGGCGATGCCGGGCAGCCACTGCGCCCCCGCGTGCGCGACCAGCCGCAGGACCTCGGGCACGAAGGTCATGAAGACGGCACCGAGGATGCTGCCGAGCACCGTGGCGCCGCCGACGATGATTGCGGCCAGGTAGTAGATCGACAGCGTGACCGTGAAGTACTCGGGCGTGATGTTGCCGTAGAAGTAGCCCAGCAGTCCGCCCGCGACACCGGCGTAGAAGGCGCCGAGCGCGAACGCGAGCAGCTTGGTGCGCAACAAGCTGACCCCGAGGATCTCGGCCGAGATGTCGCGGTCGCGCACGGCGATGAAGGCCCGGCCGATGTAGCCGCGCTGGAGATTGCGGGTTGCCAGCGCCGCCGCCAACACGCAGCCGTAGATCAGGTAGAAGTTGCGGCGGTCGCCGATCAACTCGAAACCAAACAGGCTGGCACGTGGGATCGACGTGCCCGGCACGCCACCGGTCACCGGCTCCCACTCGCGGAACACGAAGGTCAGGATGAAGTGAGCCGCGAGCGTGGCGATCGCCAGGTAGATGCCCTTTACGCGCAGGCTCGGAAGACCGACCAGCACGCCGATCGCTGCGGCCAGCAGGCCTGCGAGCGGCAACGCGACATAGAACGGCACGCCCTGCTTGGCCAGCCACGCGACCGTGTAGCAGCCGACCCCGAGGAACGCCGCATGCGCGAGCGAGATCTGGCCGGTGCTGCCGGTGGTCACATTGAGGCCAAGCGTCGCGACGATGTGGATTCCGACGATGCAGGCCATCGCCAGCACATAATCGCTGCCATAGAAAGGCAAGGCGAGCAGCGCGAGGATGGACATGGCCATCCACCGCCGTACGGTGGGCGAATCCCACAGCTGCTCCTCGGAGCGGTGCGATTCGTGGAAGACGCCGGTGCGCATGGTCAGAGCCTCTCGATGGTTCGGGTGCCGAAGATGCCGTGGGGGCGCATCACCAGGATCGCGAGCACCACCACATACGGCACGAGGTCGCGTGCCTTGCCCCCGAGGTAGCCGGCGGCCACCGCGTCAAGCCAGCCGACAATCAGGCTCGCGACGATGGCGCCGACAATGCTGTCCAGCCCACCCAGGATGATCACCGCGAAGCCGGCGAGCGCCGTCGAGGCGAGCAGCGGCGACAGATTCGCCGATGACGCGATCAGCACGCCGGCCACCGTGCCGACGAGGCTGGAGAGGATCCAGGTCAGACGCTGCGCGTGGTGGATATTGATGCCCATCGTTGCCGCGGTCACCGGGTCGCTCGCCGTTGCTCGCAGCGCGATGCCTGTCTTCGAATAGCGGAAGAAGGCGATGAACGCGGCGATCAGCGCGGCCGCGACCACGAAGTTGCCGATCGCCGTGCCCGGGATCAGGATCTCGCCGAAGTTCAGCGGCATGCGCGGCAGCAGGGGCGGCACCGTGAAGGTGTCGCCGCCCCAGAGCGCCTCGACGCTGCCCTGCACAATGCTGGCCATGCCGATGGTGGCCATCAGCACCGACACCGGCGACTGTCCGGACAGCGGCCGCAGCACCAGCCGCTCGACCAGCACGGCGAGCAGCGCAATGGCGCCGAGCGCGAGCGCGAATGCAGCCAGCGGGCCGAGGCCGAAGGTGACGTGCGCCGCGTAGTAGAGGTAGGCGCCGAGCATCATCACCTCGCCGACCGCGAAGTTGACGACGCCGGTCCCCTTGTAGACGAGAACGAAGCTCAGTGCGATCAATGCCAGCACGCCGCCGGACAGCAGTCCGATGGTGCTGTATTCGATGAACTCGTACCAGCTGGTCATGTTCATCACGACATCTCCTCGTCCGCACCCAGATAGGCCTGGATGACGCCCGGATGACTGCGCACCTGGGAGGGCGTGCCGCTCGCGATGACCTCGCCGAAGTTCAGCACGACGACGTGGCTGGAAATGTCCATCACCATGCCCATGTCGTGCTCCACCAGCAGCACCGTCACGCCCCATTCCTCCTGCACGTCGAGGATGAAGCGCGCCATGTCTTCGGTCTCTTCGCGATTCATGCCGGCTACCGGCTCGTCGAGCAGCAGGACGCGCGGCCGCATGGCCAGTGCGCGCGCCAGCTCGACGCGCTTCTGCAAGCCGTAGGAAAGCGCCTCGACGGGTCGATGGCGCAGATGGTCGATCTGCAGGAAGTCGATCACGCGCCGCTCGACCTCGTCGCGCAGGGCGAGTTCCTCGTCGCGGGCCGCCCGGGTGTGCGCGAGACTTTGCAGCAGGCCGGCGCGCATCGTGTGATGGCCGCCGAGCTTGATGTTCTCCAGCACGCTGAGCCCGTGGAACAGCGCGATGTTCTGGAACGTGCGCGCAAGTCCGCGCGACGCGCGCTGGTGCACGGGCACGGCGGTGATGTCCTGCCCGTCGAGCACCACGCGGCCGGCAGTGGGCCGGTAAAAGCCCGAGATGGTGTTGAACACGCTCGTCTTGCCGGCCCCGTTGGGCCCGATCACGGCCGTGATCCGGCTTGGCGCTGCCGTGAACGAGACGCCGCGCAGCGCGTGGATTCCGCCGAAGCGCAGGTCCACGCCTTCGACGGCCAACGACGCGCCGGCACTGGCTGCCAAGCGTCCGTCCGTCGCCGTGCGACCCGTCGGTGGTGAGGATGTCCGCTGTACGGTGGAAGCCGCGATGTCCATGCGCCAAGTCCAAGTTTTTCGAGGCGTCCCGACCCCGATGCCCATGAGTGCCCAGCATTTATGCCGGACACAAAAATAATACACTACTGTACCGTATGCACTATCAGTGCTTACCCGTGCGCAACGTGGCGCGGGTTGGGCGGACCTGCTACCGCGCGGGAGAACCGTACGCCTTGGCGCGTTCCTTCAGGAGGAACTTCTGGATCTTTCCGCTGGGCGTGCGGGGCACCGCGTCGAGCACTTCGACCCGCTCGGGCCAGTACTGCTTCGCGACCTTGCATTCGGCCATGTAGGCCTGCACACCGGTGAGGTCGAGCGCGGCGCCGGGGCGCAGTTCGAGGAAGGCGCAGGCGCGCTCGCCGAGGCGGTCGTCCGGGTAGCCGATGATGGCCGCCATCGCCACGGCCGGATGCTTGTAGAGCAGCGCCTCGATCTCCACCACGGGAACGTTCTCCCCGCCGCGGATCAGCACGTCCTTGGTTCGTCCGTTGATGCGGATGTAGCCCTCGTCGTCCATGTAGGCCAGGTCGCCGGTGTCGAACCAGCCTTCGGCGTCGTAGGTGACGAGGTCAGGCCGCTTGTAGTAGCCCAGCGCCATCTGCGCGCCGCGCACCAGCAGCCGGCCGGTCTCGCCGACAGGCAGGGGCTTGCCGTCGAAGTCGACGATGCGCACGTCGACGCCGTCGAGCGCACGGCCATCGGTCTTCGACGACTTGTCGGCCGCGCGCGAGGGCTCGGTCAGGGTGCTGGAGAGCGATTCAGTCATTCCCCACAGCGAGCAGACTTTCAGGTCCAGTTCCTTGGCAGCGCGCTCGATGAGCACCGGAGGGATCGGCGCACCGCCGCACAGGAACGAGCGAATGCGGTCGGGCCGTGGCGCGCCCTCGGCCACCGCGTTGCAGATGTCCGATAGGAAGGGCGACGATGCAGCCAGGTATGTGACGCCCTCCGCGGCCATCAGCGTGACGCCACGCCGTGCCTCCCAGATGTCCTGCAGCACGACGGTCGAGCCGAGGTACAGGCCCAGCACCATCACGGCGGCGTAGCCGGTCATGTGGCCGACCGGCGAACAGGCGAGGAGGACATCGTCCGACGTCAGCCCGAAGCGCCCGGCCAGCGCCTTGTTGCAGGCCAGCAGCGTGTTGCACGAGTGCATCACGCCCTTGGGCGATCCGGTGGTGCCCGAGGTGAACATCATCACCGCGAGTTCGTCGGGAGCGAGCGCAGAGGTGGCGCGGCTGTCGGCCGCCTCGACCCGATGACTGCCCTGCAGCAGCATCCGGTCGAAGGCGTTGGCGCCCTCCCCGTCGACGACCACGACGTGCTGCAGCTTGGGCAGGGACGCCTTCAGGCTCTCGGCCATCGCGGCATGGTCGAACCCACGAAACATCGCCGGCACCACGAAGACCTTGGCCTCCGCAAAGCCGAGCATGAACTCGAGTTCGCGTTCCCGGAAGATCGGCATCAGCGGATTGACCACCGCACCGATGCGGCCGCAGGCGAGCGAGGTGACGACGAATTCCCACCAGTTCGGCACCTGCACCGCCACGATGTCGCCATGTCCGACGCCGAGCTCGCGCAGCGCGCCAGCGGCCAGCGCCACCTTGTCGCCGAGCTCGCGGTAGGAGATGCGCACCGGGTCGACCCGGTCGGCGCGATAAGCCACCAGCGCGGGCTTGTCGGGGGCACGGCGAATCGACTCGACGAGGAAGTCGTCGATCGTCCTGTCAAGCCAGAAACCCGCCTCGCGCATGGCCCGCCCGTGGGCGGCGGGATCGAATCCTTTGACCGTCATGCCTGTATCTCCAAGGTAGTGGCTAGTGGCGCGAGCATCATTGCCGTGCCTCGGCCGAAATTAGTTCACTACCGTACGATACGTGGATTGACGATCCATCGCAAGCCCGGCCACCCCCGGGAAAGCGAGCACAGGCGCGACCCCAAAGGGCCCCCGGAAGGATCAGGCCTCGGTGGCCTGGAGGTAGGTGAGCAGGTTGCGCTTCATCGCGTCCAGCGTGGTGGCTGCGGCCTCGAGCTTGGTGTCGGCCAGGCCGTCGAGGATCTGCTCGTTGAGCTGGTGGCTGACCTTGCGCATGCGCGTGATGAGCTGCTTGCTCTTGGGCTCGAGGAAGACGCGGTTGACGCGCCGGTCGGTCGCGTCGGCGTCGCGCCGCACCAGGCCGGATTTCTCGAGGCGGTCGATCAGGCCGCCGACGGCCACCTTGCCGAGGTCGAGTTCCTCGGCCAGCTGCGACTGCGTCATGCCGTCCTCGCGCGACAGATAGGCCAGCACCCACCATTGCGACCGCGTCACGCTCAGGGGTTTCAGGCAGCGATCGAAGGCGCTGCGACGCAAGCGCGAGACATCATGAATCAGAAAGCCGAGC
>JAQGLP010000335.1 GCA_028292835.1 Variovorax sp. | reverse complement strand
ATGGCCGAGCCGACCCCGCCGCAGCCGGACACCAGCACGCGCGCGCCCCGGAGCTGGCGGCCCTTGCGCTCGACGCCGCGCACGAAGCCCGCGCCGTCGAACTGGTCGCCCAGGAGCGTCCCGTCGGCGCGCTTCAGGATGGCGTTGCAGGCGCCCGCGATGCGCGCCGTGGGCGTCGCCTCGTCGACCAGCGACAGGGTGGTGATCTTGTGCGGCATGGTGACGAGCGCGCCGCGCAGGTTGGTCAGGCGCGCCAGCGCCTTGAGCGCCGCCGGATAGTCCCCGGCCTTGACGCCCATGGGCATCACCACGGCGTCGATGCCCTGCTGGTCGAACCAGGGGTTGTAGATCAGCGGCGCCTTGAAGCTCTCGGTCGGGTAGCCCAGGTGGGCGATGAGGAGGGTCTTGCCGGAAATCATGGGACAGGGCCTTTCATGGCGCGAAGCCGCAGTGCAATCCGCCGGCCGAGCGTGTCGTGGCCGCCGCTGGCGCGGTCCCGCCGCCGATCACCGCCTCGCTGACCCAGCGCGCGCTCTTCATGCCGCGCTCGGCCACCACCATCGGATCGGAATTGACGTAGTCGTCGTTGAACACCTCGAAGGTGTAGCGGCCGCGGTAGCCCCGGGCCTCCAGCAGCCGCACCAGCTCGCGCACGTCGTGCAGCCCTTCGCCGGGGAACAGCCGCTGGTGGCGCGCCAGCTCGATCATGTCGGCGGGCCGGTCGCTGTACTCGAAGAAGTAGTCGGCCAGTTGCACCAGGAAGATTTTCTCGACCGGCACGCTCCCGAGCGCCGCCAGCGTCGCGGGAGTGTCGTCGCCGTGCACCGACATGTGGAACGAATCGAGATTCAGCCCCACGTTGTCGCGGTCGCAGCGCCGCACGATGTCCCACGCCTGGTGCCAGCGGTTGACGTGCCGGCCCCAGCTGAGCGCCTCGTAGCAGATGCGGATGCCCAGCGGCGTCGCCAGCGTGGCGAGCGTGCGCAGGTCCTCGGCGGCGCGTTCCGGGTCGTCGACGGCCAGCGGCGAGGTGGTCGAGCACACCAGCAGCAGGTCGGCGCCCACCAGCGTCATCTGGCGCAGCTGCTCGCGCGCCATTTCCAGGCGGTGCGCGCGCATGGCGTCGGGCGCGCACTCGAAGTCGCGCAGCGGCTGGAAGTCGGTCACCTTCAGGCCGCTGGCCTTGACCAACTCGGCCGCGCGTGCCACGCCGGCCGGGTGCGCGATGAGGTCGCGCGCCCACAGCTCGACCCCGGCGAAGCCGGCGGCCTTCATGCACTCGAGCTTGCGCGCCAGGTCGCCTCCCATGGTGACAGTGTTGAAGCCGAAGCGTTCGAGGGCAATGCTCATGGCGTGCTCCTTTGACATCCGGCTCAGGCCGCCGCGTAGCCCGCGCGCCGGCGGCCGAGCGCCTGCATCGGCACGTTGTAGGTCTCGCGCGCCGTGAAGGCCGAGATCGCCGCCACCAGCGCCGCCGCCGTGGTGAACACCGCCACCGGCACCCAGCCGTTGGGGCCCTCGCCGATCACGGCGGCGCTGATGGTGGGCGCGAAGCCGCCGAGCGCGAAGCCGATCTGCGTGCCGATCGCCATGCCCGACAGGCGCACCCGGGTGTCGAACATCTCGCCGTAGAGCGCCGGCCACACCCCGTTGGCCGCGCTGTAGACCACGCCCGAGAGCAAGAGGCCGAAGACGAAGATCATCGGCACGTTCACGGCGCTGATCGCCCACATGTAGGGCCAGATCAGCGCGGCCGAGCCGAGCGCGCCCAGGATGAAGATGGGCCGGCGCCCGACCCGGTCCGACAGCATCGCCCACAGCGGGATGGCGGCCAGCGCCACCACATTGGACAGCACCAGCACCGTGAGCATGGTGGCCCGCGAGATGTGCACCGTGTTGACCGCATACGACAGCGTGAACACGCTGAAGATGGTGCTCACCACCGACACCAGCGCCGCGAAGATCACGCGCACCACGTCGGCGCCCTGCTGGCTGAACAGCTCGACCACCGGGAGCTTGGCCGTCTCGTGGGCCTTGGCCTCTTCCTTGAAGGCGGGTGTCTCCGGCAGCGAGCGGCGTACCCAGAAACCCACCACCACCACGATGGCGCTCAGGAAGAACGGGATGCGCCAGCCCCAGGACAGCAGCTGGTCCTCCGGCAGTGCCGAGATCGGCAGGAACACCAGCGTCGCCAGGATCAATCCGGCCTGCGTGCCGCTGAGCGTGAAGCTGGTGAAGAAGGCGCGGCGGTCGGCCGGCGCGTGCTCCAGCGTCATCGAGTTGGCGCCGGCCTGCTCGCCGGCCGCCGAGATGCCCTGCAAGAGGCGCAGCATCACCAGCAGGACCGGTGCCCAGATGCCGATCTGGTCGTAGGTGGGCAGCGCGCCGACCAGGAAGGTCGAGACGCCCATCAGCAGCAGCGTGAAGGTAAGCACCTTCTTGCGGCCGAACTTGTCGCCGACGTGGCCCAGGATGACCGCGCCGATCGGCCGCGTGACGTAGCCCACGCCGAAGGTCGCGAAGGCGGCGATGGTGCCGACCTTGGGGTCGAAGGACGGGAAGAAGATCTTGCCGAAGACCAGCG
>JAQGLP010000313.1 GCA_028292835.1 Variovorax sp. | reverse complement strand
GGCCGCGCCTCGCCAGGTGCTTCATCAGGCCGAGGTAGTAGGGCAGCTGGTCGGCGCGCAGGCGCTCGAACAGTGTCAGCACGAATTCGCCGGCGTCGGTGCTGGCGAAGTAGTTGGTGTTCTCGATGCCGCCCTCGATGCCGCGCAGCGAGCGCAGGGCGCCAAGGCCGAGGCGCTGCGTCAGGGCGCCGGCCTCGTCGAGACCGACTTCGGTAAAGACCGCCATCGGTCAGGACCGCCCGGGCCGCAGCGCGAAGGCAGGGCGTGTGAGCAACAGCAGGTGAAAGGCGCGGCGCGGCGCGCCCGGCCTGGCAATGGCTTTCAGCAAGATCACCGCCATGCTCAGAACTTCATGACGTTCCAGACCCGCGGGCCGGTGCCGCTGCTGCCGGCCTCGGTGTCCTGGGACGTGCGGGGACCGGCGCTGGGCAGCACCTGGTAGGCGGGCACACTGGCCTTGGGTTGCACCGAGATGCTCTGGGTGCGGCCGCCGTAGCGCACTTCGTCGACCGCCGAGCCCGCGTCCTCGACATGGATGTGCTCGATCTTCTGGTTGTGGCGCGGATCGGGCTGTGGCTCCTGCGCCTGCGGCTGTCCGGACACGGCGGACGCGTCGCGGGGCGCATCCTGGGCGTGAACCCAGGCCAGCGGCGCGACGCAGCACGAGGCCAGCAGGAGGTGGCGCAGGCGCATGAAAGTGGTGGACGGCATGCCCCGATTGTAGGCGTCGGCACCGACTTCGATGCCCCTGGCGCCGGGAGGGGCCATTGCGCCGGGGAGGGGCCCGCCAGCCGCCGGGCCGCCCGCGCGCGCACGGCAAAATGCCCCGATGACCGACAAGAAAACCCTGCTGCTCGTCGACGGTTCGAGCTACCTGTACCGTGCCTTCCACGCGATGCCCGACCTGCGCGCGGTGCCGGGCGACATGGCGAGCCCGGCGACCGGCGCCATTCGCGGGATGATCAGCATGATGCAGGCGCTGCGCCGCGAGGTGCGGGCCGACTACGCCGCCTGCGTGTTCGATGCGCCCGGCAATACCTTCCGCGACGACTGGTACCCCGACTACAAGGCGCACCGCTCGCCCATGCCCGAGGACCTGCGCAGCCAGGTCGAGCCGATCCACGAGGTGGTGCGGCTGCTCGGCTGGACCGTGCTGTGCGTGCCGGACGTGGAGGCCGACGACGTGATCGGCACGCTGGCCAGGACCGCCGCCGCGCAGGGCGTCGAGGTGATCGTCTCGAGCGGCGACAAGGACCTGAGCCAGCTGGTGGACGAGCACATCACCATCATCGACACCATGAACGGCAAGCGGCGCGACGTGGCCGGCGTGACGGCCGAGTTCGGCGTGCCGCCCAGCCTGATGGTGGACTACCAGACGCTGGTGGGCGACAGTGTGGACAACGTGCCGGGCGTCGCCAAGGTCGGGCCCAAGACGGCGGCCAAGTGGCTGCTCGAGTACGGTTCGCTCGACGGGTTGATCGCGCACGCGGGCGACATCAAGGGACAGGCCGGCGAAAACCTGCGCAATGCGCTCGACTGGCTGCCGCAGGGGCGGCGGTTGGTGACGATCCAAACCGACTGCGATCTCGACGGGCATGTGGCCGGGCTGCCGTCGCTCGACGCCATCGCCATCGGCGCGCAGCAGGCCGATGCGCTCAGGGATTTCTACGAGAAATACGGCTTCAAGAGCCTCGTCAAGACGCTCGAGGCGCACGCCGTGCCGCCCGAGCTGATCGAGGAGAACAAGAAGCGCAAGGGGCCCGAAGGCGGCACCGGCCTGTTCGACGACCCCAGCTTCGAGGCCGCCTCGCAGGCGACCAACCTCGTCTACGACACCATTTTGAGCTGGGAGGCGCTCGACGCCTGGCTCGCGAAGATCGAGGCCGCCGAACTGGTGGCGGTCGACACCGAGACCACCTCGCTCGACGAGATGCGCGCCGAGATCGTCGGGGTCAGTTTCAGCGTGACGCCGGGCGAGGCGGCCTACATCCCGCTGGCGCACAACTACCCGGACGCGCCCGAGCAGCTGCCGCGCGAGGAAGTGCTGGCGCGGCTCAAGCCCTGGCTCGAGGACGGCGCCAGGAAGAAGCTCGGCCAGCACGTCAAGTACGACCGCCACGTGTTCGCCAACCACGGCATCGAGGTGCAGGGCTACGCCCACGACACCATGCTGCAGAGCTACGTGCTCGAAGTGCACAAGCCGCACGGACTGGCCAGCCTGGCCGAGCGCCACCTGGGGCGCAGCGGCATCGACTACGAGGACCTTTGCGGCAAGGGCGCCAACCAGATTTCGTTCAGCCAGGTCGATGTGGCCAAGGCGTCCGAGTACTCGTGCGAGGACTCCGACCAGACGCTCGACGTGCACCGGGCGCTGTGGCCCCGGCTGGAGGCCGACGACCGGCTGCGCTTCATCTACGAGCTGGAGATCGCCAGCAGCGAGGCGCTTTTCCGTATCGAGCGCAACGGCGTGCTGATCGACGCGTCCACGCTGGCCGCGCAGAGCCACGAGCTCGGCAAGCGCATCGTGGCGCTGGAGCAGGAGGCCTATGCGCTGGCCGGCCAGCCGTTCAACCTGGGCAGCCCCAAGCAGATCGGCGACATCTTCTTCAACAAGCTGGGCCTGCCGGTGGTCAAGAAGACGCCCAGCGGCGCGCCGAGCACCGACGAGGAGGTGCTGGCCAGGCTGGCCGAGGACTTCCCGCTGCCGGCCAAGATCCTGGAGCACCGGGGCCTGTCGAAGCTGAAGGGCACCTACACCGACAAGCTCGGCGCGCTCGCCAACCCGCGCAGCGGCCGCGTCCACACGCACTACGCGCAGGCGGTGGCGGTGACGGGGCGCCTGAGCAGCAACGAGCCCAACCTGCAGAACATCCCGGTCAAGACCGCCGAGGGCCGGCGCGTGCGCGAGGCGTTCGTAGCGCCGGCGGGCAGCGTGATCGCCAGCGCCGACTACTCGCAGATCGAGCTGCGCATCATGGCGCACATCAGCGGCGATGCCTCGCTGCTGCGCGCCTTCACCGAGGGGGTGGACGTGCACCGCGCGACGGCGGCAGAGGTGTTCGGCGGCGCGCCGGAGCAGGTCACGAGCGAGCAGCGGCGCTACGCCAAGGTCATCAACTTCGGGCTGATCTACGGCATGAGCAGCTTTGGCCTGGCGAAGAACCTCGGCATCGAGCCCAAGGCGGCGGCCTCCTACATCGAGCGCTACTTCGCGCGCTACCCGGGCGTCAAGCAGTACATGGACGAGACGCGCCTGTCGGCCAAGGCCAAGGGCTATGTCGAGACGGTGTTCGGCCGGCGCCTCTACCTGCTCGAGATCAATTCGCCCAACGGCCCGCGGCGCGGCGCGGCCGAGCGCGCGGCCATCAACGCCCCGATGCAGGGCACCGCGGCCGACCTGATCAAGCTCGCGATGGTCGAGGTGCAGCGCGTGCTCGACGCCGAGGGACGCACAACGAAGATGGTCATGCAGGTGCACGACGAGCTGGTGTTCGAGGTGCCCGAAGCCGATGTCGATGCGGCCAGCGCCGTCATCCGATCGGTCATGAGCCAGGCGCACCAGCCGGTGGTCGAGCTCTCGGTGCCGCTCGGCGTCGAGGTCGGCACCGGCCGCAGCTGGGGCGCCGCGCATTGATCGAGATC
>JAQGLP010000071.1 GCA_028292835.1 Variovorax sp. | reverse complement strand
AGAGATAGGGATCGGGCGTCGCGATGAAAGCGCCGCGCGCCGCCGCGGCTTGCGCCATGGCGGGCGCCACGATGACGCAGGCCGCCCGGGAGGCGGCCAGTTCCTTGGCGTATTTGGGATGGCTCAGGAAGCTGAGCGCATCGCCCGGGGCGGTGGCAAGCGGCGCCAGACGCTCGATGGAAACGGCAGGATCCCCGTGCAGTTCGCCGCCGAGCGCCCCGACGATGTCTTCAAGCCGCAATGCCACACGCCGACCGCGTGTTACTTGCCGTTGGCGGCCGGCGCGTTGAGCGCCTTGATCACCTTGTCGGTGATGTCGTGCTTCGGGTTGATGTAGATCGCCTCCTGCAAGATGGCATCGTACTTCTCGGATTCGGCGACCTGCTTCACGACCCGGTTGGCGCGCTCGTAGACCTGCTGGAGCTCTTCGTTCTTGCGGGTGTTGAGGTCTTCCTGGAACTCGCGGCGCTTGCGCTGGAAGTCGCGGTCCTGCTCGATCAACGTGCGCTGGCGGCTGGCGCGCTGGCTCTCCGACAGGGTCGGCGCCTCGCGCTCGAACTTCTCGGACGCATTCTTCAGCGCCTCGCCCTGGACGGTCAGGTCCTTTTCGCGCTTTGAAAATTCCGCTTCCAGCTTGGACTGGGCCGCCTTGGCGGGTTGCGCCTCGCGCAGCACGCGGTCCGGGTTGACGAAGCCGACGCGGAAGTCTTCCGCAAAGGCCGGAGCCGCCAGCAGCGCGAAAGCCGGGACCAGCACGATGCCAGCCGAACGGAGCATTTTTTTCATTAGAACGAAGTTCCGATCTGGAATTGCAAACGTTGGATTCTATCGCCCGGCACCAGCGGCAGCAGCGGATTGGCCGGGTCCGGAACCTCCTTCTGGTAGACCAACGGCACCGCATAGGCGATACGCAGCGGCCCCAGCGGCGAAATCCAGCTGATGCCCAGCCCGACCGAGGTGCGAATCTTCTTTTGCGCCCTCCACTGCGCGTCGGTGGTATCGACCGTGCGATCGCCAAACACGTTGCCGACGTCGAAGAAGCCGTACAGACGCAGCGTGCGGTCGTTGCCGGCCCCGGGAAACGGCGTGCTGAGCTCGGCATTGAAGATTGCCTTCTTGGTACCGCCGAGCGCGGCGCCCTGCGTCTGGCCCAGTTGCGGCACGTCGTGCGGCCCGAGCGAGTTCTGCTCGAAGCCGCGCACCGAGCCGAGGCCCCCAGCATAGAAGTTCTTGAAGATCGGGTAGACCTTGCTGCCGAAGGCCTTGCCGTAGCCCAACTCGCCATTGATGGCGAAGGTGTACTGCTTGTTGATCGGGAAGAACTGCTGGTACTGGTAGTTGCTCTTGGCGTACTTCATCTCGCCGCCAACGCCCACTTCGAGGTTGGCGCGCTGCAGCCGCCCGCGCGTGGGCACCAAGGCGCTGTCGCGGTCGTCGCGTGCCCATCCGACCGTCAGCGGCACCCCCCACACGTTGTTGTTGGTGCAGGTGAAGGTGCCGGGGATGCAGCCGAAATAACGCTGGTACGACTGCGGCGCCTGCACCAGCGAGTTGTTGCCCGGATCGAAGCGGTAGCGCTCCAGGCCGGCACCGAAGAACACCGTGTCGACCTCGCTGAACGGAACGCCGAAGCGGATGCTGCCGCCCTCGTTGACCAGCCGGTACAAGCCATCGACCGAGTAGTAAGGCCGGGTGGTGGTGTGGTACAGGCTGATCGAGCGAGAGATGCCGTCCTGCGTGAAGTACGGGTCGGTCGTCGTGACCGAAATGGCACGGTTGTACTTGCTGGTGTTGACCTGCACGCCCAGGTAATTGCCCGAGCCGAACACGTTTTCCTGCGAGATCCCGAAGCTCAGCGAGACCTTTTCCGCGCTCGAATAGCCCGCGCCCAGCTGAAGGCTGCCCGTGGGCTTCTCGACCACGCTGATCAGGATGTCCACTTGGTCCGGCGAACCGGGCACCTCCTGCGTCTCGACGTTGACTTCGGTGAAGAAGCCGAGCCGGTCCACGCGGTCGCGCGACAGCTTGATCTTGTCGCCGTCGTACCAGGAGGCCTCGAACTGGCGGAACTCGCGGCGCAGCACCTCGTCGCGCGTGCGGTTGTTGCCGCCGATCACCACGCGGCGCACGTAGACGCGCCGCGACGGTTCGGCCTGCAGCGTCAGCTCGACGCGGTTGTTGACCCGGTCGATTTCGGGGCGCACCTGCACCCGGGCGAAGGCATAGCCGAAGATGCCGAAATAGTCGGTGAACGCCTTGGTCGTCTCGCTCACCCGCTCGACGTTGTAGGGCTCGCCCGGGCGGATCCGGACGAGCGACTTGAACTCGTCCTCGCGCCCGAGGTAGCTGCCCTCCAGCTTGACGCCGGACACCAGGTATTTGGGCCCTTCGGTCACGTTGACCGTGACGCTCAGGTCTTCCCGGTCGGGCGAGACCGCCACCTGCGTGGAGTCGATGCGGAATTCGAGGTAGCCGCGCGTCAGGTAGAACGACTTGAGCGTCTCCAGGTCGGCGTTGAGCTTGGCGCGCGAATACTGGTTCGACTTGGTGTACCAGCTCAACCAGCCGCCGGCGTTCTGGTCGAACAGGTCGAGCAGCGTGGATTCGCTGAATTCCTTGTTGCCGACGATGCGCACTTGCCTGATCTTGGCGCGGTCGCCCTCGGTCACGCTGAAGGTCAGGTTGACCCGGTTGCGCTCGCTCGGCGTGACGGTGGTCACCACGGTGGCGTTGTAGAGGCTGTGGCTGATGTACTGGCGCTTGAGTTCCTGCTCGGCGCGGTCGGCGAGCGCGCGGTCGAACGGACGGCCCTCGGCCAGCCCGACGTCGCGCAGCGCTTTCTTGAGCGTGTCCTTGTCGAATTCCTTGGTGCCGGCGAAGTCCACGTCGGCGATGGTCGGCCGCTCCTCGACGATCACCACCAGCACGTTGCCGCTCACGTCGATGCGCACGTCCTTGAACAGCCCCAGGTCGAACAGTGCGCGGATCGCGGCCGAGCCGCGCTCGTCGGTGTAGGTGTCGCCCACGCGCACCGGCAGCGAGGCGAAGATGGTGCCGGGTTCCACGCGCTGCAGGCCCTCGACCCGGATGTCACGCACTGTGAAAGGCTCGACGGCCCAGGCGGCCGTGGCGGCGAGAGCGCCCGCCACGACTGTGGCAATGCCGCGCAGGCGAAAGCGACTGAGAGGTGTATTCATGTGTGAAATGGGGCCGGCGCGCAAAGGGCCGGCCGATAGTTAACCAAAGAGCCGGGTGACGTCGTTGAAGAGTGCAATCGACATCATGACCAGCAGCAGCGCGACGCCGCCTCGCTGGAGCCGTTCCATCCATGCATCGGAGATGCTCTTGCCGGTCAGGGCCTCCCAAAGATAATACATCAGGTGCCCTCCATCGAGGACCGGCAGCGGCATCAGGTTGAGCACCCCCAGGCTGACGCTGATGAGCGCCAGGAACACCAGGTACTGCGTGAGGCCCAGGCTGGCCGACTTGCCCGCGTAGTCGGCGATGGTGAGCGGGCCGCTCAGGTTCTTGAGCGACGCCTCGCCCGTCACCATCTTGAACATCATGCGCACGGTCAGCGCCGACACCTCCCAGGTGCGCGTCACGCCGCGCCACACCCCGTCGATCGGGCCCTGGCGCACCTTCACCATCTCGGGGGGGGCGCCGACGTAGGCGCCGATGCGGCCGATCCTGACCGCGCCCTCGGCCCGCAGCTCGGGCGTGACCGTGAGCGTGAGGGGGCGGCCCGCGCGCTCGATCTTCCAGTCCTGCGGCTTCGGTGCGCCATCCTGCACCGAGACACGGATCGCCTCGCGCAGCTGCTGGCCGTCGACGATGGGGGTCGCGCCGACCGCGCGCACCAGGTCGCCGCGACGCAGCCCGGCGCGTTCGCCGGCGCCGCCCGGCACCAGTTCGCCGATCTCGGGGCGCGTGAGCGCCGATAGCAGGCCGATGCGCCGGAAAAGCTGTGCGTCGGCATCCTTGACCTCGAGCTGGCGCAGCGGCAGCACCAGCTCACGCGGGCCGCGGCCCTGCGGTCCCGCCACCTCGAGCGTGAGGTCGCGCCCGTCGAGCGCGCCGCGCGTCAGGCGCCAGCGCAGGTCCTCGAACGACTGCACCGGCTCCAGCGCGCCGTCGAAGCCGGCCCGCGTCACCTGCTCGCCGCCGACCAGGCCGGCACGCTCGGCCAGCGAAGCCGCCACCGGCGGAGCCAGCACGGCACGCGGCTCGTCCACGCCGATCCAGTTGACCAGCGTGTACAGCACGACGGCCAGCAGCAGGTTGGCCACCGGCCCGGCCGCCACGATGGCCGCCCGGGAACGCAGCGGCTGGGTGTTGAAGGCGCAGTGGCGCTCCTCGGGAGACACCGGCGCCTCGCGCTCGTCGAGCATCCTGACGTAGCCGCCGAGCGGAAAGGCGGCGATCACGAACTCGGTGTCCTGGCCCGGATGCTGGCGCCGGGGCTTCCAGCGGTAGAGCGTCTTGCCGAAGCCGACCGAAAAGCGGATGACGCGCACGCCGCACGCCACCGCCACCCGGTAGTGACCGTACTCGTGGACCGCGATCAGCAAGCCGAGCGCGACGATGAAAGCGACAACCGTGAGCATGCGGTGTTCTCCTTGTTCAGGCCGCCAGGCGCGCGACCGCCTCGGCGGCGGTGGCGCGAGCCTGTGCGTCCAGCGCCAGCAAATCGGCCAGCGAGGCCGGACTGGACGTCGGCACGGCCTCCAGCGTCGCCAGATTGACCGCGTGAATGCGGTCGAACGCGAGCCGGCGCGCCAGGAAGGCCTCGACCGCCACCTCGTTGGCCGCATTCAGCACGGCCGGCGTGCCGGGCGCGGCCTCCAGCGCCTCCCAGGCCAACTGCAGACCGGGGAAGCGCGCCGCATCCGGGGGCTCGAAGGTCAGGGCGGCGAGCTGGCGGAAATCCAGCCGCCCCGCCCCGCTCTCCAGGCGCTCCGGCCACCCCAGCCCCACCGCGATCGGCACGCGCATGTCGGGCGTGCCGAGCTGCGCCATGACCGAGGCATCGCAGAACTGCACCATCGAATGCACCACGCTCTGGGGATGGATCACCACCTCGATCTGCGCCGGCGCAACGCCGAACAGGTGGCGCGCCTCGATCACTTCGAGTGCCTTGTTCATCATGGTTGCCGAATCGACCGAGATCTTGCGCCCCATCACCCAGTTGGGGTGGGCGCATGCCTCCTCGGGCGTGACCGTGGCCAGCGTGCCCGGGGCGCGCGTGCGAAACGGGCCACCCGAGGCGGTCAGGATGATCTTGTCGATGCGCCGCGACCAGCTCGCCGGATCCTCGGGCAGTGCCTGGAAGATGGCCGAGTGCTCGCTGTCGATCGGCAGCAGCGTGGCACCGCCGCGCCGCACCGCCGTCATGAAGAATTCGCCGCCCACCACCAGCGCCTCCTTGTTGGCCAGCAGCAGGCGCTTGCCGGCGCGCGCGGCGGCCAGGCACGGCCCCAAGCCGGCGGCGCCGACGATGGCCGCCATGACGGCATCCACATCCTCGTGAGACGCTATCGTTTCCATGGCATCCGGCCCTGACAGGACATGCGTTGGCAGGCTGTTTCGTCTGATCTTGTCGGCCAGGGCGGCGGCATGGGGGGGGCTGGCCATGACGGCAAAGCGTGGCCTGAAGCGTTCGCACTGCGCCAGCAGCTCGTCCACGCGAGTGGCCGCCGCGAGAGCGAACACCTCGAAGCGCCCCGGATGACGCGCGATCACGTCGAGCGTATTGACGCCGATCGAGCCGGTCGAGCCCAGCACGGTGACGCGTTGGCGTGGCGCGTTCACAGCGAAACCAGCATCATGGCCAGCGGCACGGTCGGCAGCAGCGCGTCGATGCGGTCGAGCACGCCGCCGTGGCCGGGCAGCAGGGTACTGCTGTCCTTGACGCCGACGCTGCGCTTGACCAGCGACTCGACCAGGTCGCCCACCACGCTCATGGCCGTCAGGAACACGGTGCCCAGCAACAGCAGCCACCAGCCCCGTGCCGCCAGCCGCGTGTAGAGACTCGCCACCGCGGCCTGGGTCGAGGCGTCGGCCCAGACCCACGCCAGCGCGAGCACGGCCACGCCGGCCATGCCGCCCCACACGCCTTCCCAGCTCTTGCCCGGGCTGATCGAGGGCGCGAGCTTGCCGCGGGTGAAGCGCAGGCCGAAGGCGCGGCCGGCGAAATAGGCGAACACATCGGCCGCCCACACTAGGAGCAGCACCGACAGCAGGTAATTGATGCCCAGCACGCGTGCCTGGCAGATCGCGAGCCACGCCACCCACAGCGTGAGCACGCCGCCCGTGATGCGCACCGGCCGCGGCACGCGCGGCCAGCCCGCCACCCCGGCGCGCAGCAGCGCCGCACCGCCGAGTACCCAGGCCGCGCCGGTCACGGTCCAGAGCATGGGCAGGGGCTCGCCGAGCAGGCCGAGCCACCATGACAGGGCGCCAAGCGCCATGCACTCGGCGCCCAGGAACAGGGCCCAGGCTTGCGTGTAGCCATGCATGCGGCCCCACTCCCAGCCGGCGGCGCCGATCACTATCAGCATCACCACGCAGAACGGCGCCGGCGACGGATAGAACAGGGCCGGCAGCAGGATCGCCAACAGCACGAGCGCGGTAATGATGCGTTGCTTGAGCATGGCGTCCGGCTCCGTGGCGATGCGGTGGCGTCAGGCCACCTGCCGGTTGCGCGGTTCGACGGCAAGCTGCGCGGAGGTCTGGCCGAAGCGCCGCTCACGGCGGCCGTAAGCGGCGATGGCTTCGTCCAGCGCCACCTCGTCGAATTCGGGCCACAGGCGGTCACTGAAGAACAATTCGGCGTAGGCGCTCTGCCACAGCAGGAAGTTCGACAGCCTCTGCTCGCCGCCGGTGCGAATGAGCAGGTCCGGGTCGGGCACATGGGCCAGCGCCATCGCCCGGTCGAGGCTGGCCTCGGTCAATGCCTCGCCGCGCGCCGCCAACTGGGCCGCGGCGCGCGCGATGTCCCAGCGCCCGCCGTAGTTGAAGCAGACGTTGAGCACCAGCCGCGTGTTGTGCGCCGTCGCGGCTTCCGCCTGCAACAGGCCGCTCGCCAGCTTGGCCGAGAGCCCGCCGCGCTCGCCGACGAAGTGCAGCCGCACGCCATCGGCGCACAGCCGCGGCACCTCGCGCGCCAAGGCATGCACCATGAGCTGCATCAGCCCCGAGACCTCCTCGACCGGCCGGTTCCAGTTCTCGGAAGAAAACGCGAACACCGTCAGCACGCTGACGCCGCGGTCGACGCACGCCGTGACACAGCGCCGCAGCGACTCGACGCCCTGCTTGTGCCCCGCCACGCGCGGCAGGAAGCGCCGCGTCGCCCAGCGGCCATTGCCATCCATCACGACGGCGATATGGTGCGGAACGGCGGACGATGCGGTCATGCGCGCAGTCAAACCGCCATGATCTCCGCCTCTTTGGCCGTGACCAGCTGGTCGATGGCGGCAATGTGGCGGTCGGTCACTTTCTGAACATCGCCTTCGGCGCGCTTCTGGTCGTCCTCGGAGGCCAGCTTGTCCTTCACCAGTTTCTTGACCGCCTCGTTGGCGTCGCGGCGCAGGTTGCGGATGGCGATCTTGGCGGTCTCGGCCTCGTGGCGCACCAGCTTGGTCATCTCCCTGCGGCGTTCCTCGCTCATGGCGGGCATCGGCACGCGGATCAGCTCGCCCATGCTGGCCGGGTTCAGACCCAGGTCGCTGTCGCGAATCGCCTTCTCGATCTTGGCACCCAGGCTTTTCTCCCAGGGCTGCACACTGATGGTGCGCGAGTCGATCAGCGACACGTTGGCCACCTGGGTGATCGGCACCATCGCGCCGTAGTAGTCGACCTGCACCACGTCGAGCAGCGCCGGGTTGGCACGACCGGTGCGGATCTTGGTGAGGTTGTTCTTGAAGGCGGCGATGGACTGGTCCATCTTGGTTTCGATGGCGCCGCGAATTTCGGAAATGGTCGTGGTCATATCTTTGCTTGGTCCTTCAAACACCGGGCTCAGGCATGCACCAGCGTGCCCTCGTCCTCGCCCATCACGACCCGCTTGAGCGCGCCGTTCTTGAAGATGGAAAACACCTTGATCGGCAGTTTCTGGTCGCGGCACAGGGCGAACGCCGTGGCGTCCATGATGCCCAGGTTCTGTGCGATCGCCTGGTCGAAGCTGAGTGTGGCATAGCGCGTGGCGGCGGGGTCGAGCTTGGGATCGGCGCTGTAGACGCCGTCGACCTTGGTCGCCTTCAGCACCAGCTCGGCGCCGATCTCGGCGCCGCGCAGCGCCGCGGCGGTATCGGTGGTGAAGAACGGGTTGCCGGTGCCGGCCGCGAAGATCACGACCTTGCCTTCCTCGAGGTACTGCAGCGCCTTGGGCCGTACGTAGGGCTCGACCACCTGCTCGATGGCGATGGCCGACATGACGCGCGGCACGAGACCCTGCTTGTCCATCGCGTCGGCCAGCGCCAGCGCGTTCATCACGGTGGCCAGCATGCCCATGTAATCGGCGGTGGCACGGTCCATGCCGACCGAGCCGCCCGCCACGCCGCGAAAGATATTGCCGCCGCCGATCACGACCGCCACCTCCACTCCCATGTTCACCACCTCGGCGACCTCTTGGACCATGCGCACGATGGTGGTGCGGTTGATGCCGAAGGCGTCGTCACCCATCAGTGCCTCGCCGGACAGCTTCAGCAGGATGCGCTTGTGGGCTGGGCGGGCGTCGGACATCGAAGGGTTCCTGTGGAGTGGGCGGACAAATTCAGAGCGTGGCGGCTGCATGCCGGACGGGTTCAGGCGGCCGCCTTGGCGGCTGCGACCTGCGCCGCCACCTCGGCGGCGAAGTCGTCGACCTTCTTCTCGATGCCTTCGCCGACCACGTAGAGCGTGAAGCCCTTGACCGTGGTGCCGGCGGCCTTGAGCATCTGCTCGACGGTCTGCTTGTCGTTCTTCACGAAAGACTGGTTGAACAGCGAGACTTCCTTCAGGTACTTCTGCACGCCGCCTTCGACGCGCTTGGCCACGATCTCGGCCGATTGCGCGGGCTTGCCCGCCGCCTCGGCCGTCTTGCGGTCTTCCTCGGCCTTGCCGGCGGCCACGGCGCGTTCTTTCTCGATCAGCTCGGCCGGCACGTCGGCGGTCGACAGTGCCACCGGCTTCATGGCGGCGATGTGCATCGCCACGTCCTTGGCGGCCGTCTCGTCGCCTTCATACGCGACCATCACGCCGATGCGCGTACCGTGCAAGTAGGAGGCCAGCTTGGCGCCTTCGAAGCGCTTGAAGCGGCGGAACGTCATGTTCTCGCCAATCTTGCCGATCAGGCCCTTGCGCACGTCTTCCAGCGTGGGGCCGAAGCCGTCCTGCTCGTACGCCAGCGCGCCGAGCGCAGCCAGGTCGGCCGGGTTGTTCTTGGCGACCAGTCGGGCAGCGGCCTGGGCCATGGCCAGGAAGCTGTCGTTCTTGGTGACGAAGTCGGTTTCGCAGTTGATCTCGATCATGCCGCCGGCCGAGCCGTCAACCGCCGCCGTCACGACACCCTCGGCCGTCACGCGGCTGGAAGCCTTGCCGGCCTTGTTGCCCAGCTTGATGCGCAGCAGCTCCTCGGCCTTTTCCATGTTGCCTTCGGCTTCGGTCAGGGCGCGCTTGCACTCCATCATGGGGGCGTCGGTCTTGGCGCGCAGTTCGGCGACCATGCTTGCGGTGATTGCTGCCATGTTCTTTTCTCCAGTTCGTATCGGTGGAACGGCGCCCGGTCGGCACCAAAATCGGGTTAAAAAAAAGGGGCTCCAAAGCCCCTTTTTAGGCTCTCGCGAGCGCAGGTCAGGCCGAAGCGCCTTCTTCGACTTCGACGAACTCGTCATCGCTGGCGCCGCTTTCGGACACCGCCTTGACCACTTCGTTCATGGCATTGTCACGGCCTTCGATGATGGCGTCCGCGATGCCGCGGGCGTACAGCTCGACCGCCTTGGCCGAGTCGTCGTTGCCCGGGATCACGTAGTCGATGCCTTCGGGCGAGTGGTTGGTGTCGACCACGCCGATCAGCGGGATGCCAAGCTTCTTGGCCTCGGCCACGGCGATCTTGTGGAAGCCCACGTCGATCACGAAGATGGCGTCGGGCAGCGCGACCATGTCCTGGATGCCGCCGATGTCTTTTTCGAGCTTGGCGATTTCGCGGGAGAAGGTGAGCTGCTCCTTCTTGCTGAGCGATTCGAGGCCGGCTTCCTGCTGGGCCTTCAGGTCCTTCAGGCGCTTGATGGAGGTCTTGACCGTCTTGAAGTTGGTCAGCATGCCGCCCAGCCAGCGCTGGTCGACGTAGTGCACGCCGGCGCGCTTGGCTTCGGACGCCACGGTCTCGCGGGCCTGGCGCTTGGTGCCGACCATGAGGATGGTGCCGCGGTTGGCGGACAGCTGCTTCACGAACTTCATCGCGTCCTGGAACATCGGAAGCGATTTTTCCAGGTTGATGA
>JAQGLP010000301.1 GCA_028292835.1 Variovorax sp. | reverse complement strand
AACGGCACGCCCAGCAGCGGTGCCTTGTCGGCTGCGCTGCTGCGTTCGGCCTGGCCCATGCGCGACAGCTGCAGCGCAGCCTCATGCGCCTGTTCGTCATGGCGCAGCGCCACAGAGTTGATGTGGCTGTGCGCGTTGACGCGGGCGATCGCCGCGTCCAGGGCCTCCAGCGGCGTCAGCCGGCCGTCGCGCATGTGCGAGGCCAGGTCCAGCGCATCGAAGCTCTCGTACTCGGGCAGGGGCAGCAGCCTCACGGTTTCTGCCTTGACGAAATCAGGCCGCGTAGTTTCTGCTTCAGTGGATTCCATTTCAGCTGCCCCAGACTTTTTGCGCCGGCACTGCTTCGGCCAGCAAGGCGTCGATCACCGGGCCGAGTTCGGCCGCCTCCCAGCGCGCGCCCTTGTCGCGGGTGGCGTCGGTGCGCCAGCCGTCGCCCAGCGAGATGCGCCCGCCCTGGCTTTCAAACACCTTGCCGCTCACATGGGCCGACCGGGTGCTGCCCAGCCAGACCACCAGCGGCGCGACATTCTCGGCCGCCCAGGCATCAAAGCTGCCGTCCTGCGGCGCCTTGACCATCTCGGGCATGGCGCTTTCGGTCATCGAGGTGCGCGCGGCCGGCGCCAGCGCGTTGGCCGTCACGCCGTAGCGGGCCATTTCGGCGGCCTGCACCAGCGTGAGCGCCGCAATGCCGCCCTTGGCGGCGGAATAGTTGGACTGGCCGATCGAGCCTTGCAGGCCGGCGCCGGAGCTGGTGTTGATGATGCGCGCATCGACCTTGGCGCCGGCCTTGGCGGCATCGCGCCAGCGGCGTCCCAGGATATTGGCGAGGCAGAAATGCCCTTTCAAGTGCACCCGCATGACCTGGTCCCAGTCGTCTTCGCTCAAGCTGACGAACATGCGGTCGCGCAGGATGCCGGCGTTGTTGACCAGCACGTGCACCTCGCCGAAGGCGGCCAGCGCCGCATCGACGATGGACTGCGCGCCGGCCATGGTGGTGATGTCGCCGTTGTTGGCCAGTGCCTTGCCGCCTGCGACGACCACTTCGGCCACCACGGCTTGGGCGGCTTCGAGCCGGATGTCGTTGACGAGGACACGGGCGCCCTCGGCGGCAAAAGCCAGCGCATAGGCGCGGCCCAGGCCGCCGCCGGCGCCGGTGATGATGACGGTACGTTGATCGCAGAGGGACATGGTGTTCAGAGTCTTTCCAGGATGGTGACGTTGGCCTGGCCGCCGCCTTCGCACATGGTCTGCAGGCCGTAGCGGCCCTGGGTGCGCTCCAGTTCGTGCAGCAGCGTGGTCATCAGCTTGACGCCGGAGGCGCCCAGCGGGTGCCCCAGCGCGAGCGCGCCGCCGTTGACGTTGGTGCGCTCGTGCGGGTAGCCGGTTTCCTTGAGCCAGGCCATCACGACCGAGGCGAAGGCTTCGTTGATCTCGACCAGATCGATGTCTTCGATCGTCATGCCGACTTTTTTGAGCGCATGGGCCGTGGCCGGAATGGGTGCGGTCAAATGCCAGATGGGGTCGTCGGCGCGCACGCTCAGGTGGTGGATGCGCGCGCGCGGCGTGAGCTGGTAGCGCTTGAGCGCCGCCTCGGACACCACCAGCACCGCGGCGGCGGCGTCGCAGGTCGAGCTGGAGACGGCAGCGGTGATCTTCGGGTAGGTCGGGTCCACCGGCTGCAGCGTGGCAAGCTTTTCCAGCGTGCTGGCCCGGGCCGTTTCGTCCATGCGAAAGTCGTCATAGGGAACGATCTCGCGGTCAAAGCGGCCTTCGGCCATGGCGCGCAGCGCCCGGTCGTGGCTTTCCTTGGCGAACGATTCCATGGCCTCGCGCGACAGGCCCCAGTGGTCGGCAATGCGTTGCGCGGCATAGAACTGGTTGACCGGCGCGTCGCCAAAGCGCGCCTGCCAGCCCACGCTTTCGGCAAACGGCGTGGTGAAGCCCAGCGGCTGGCCGGCCAGCATGGCCGAGCCGATTGGAATGCTGCTCATGGTCTGCACGCCGCCGGCCAGCACGACGTCCTGGGTACCGCTCATGACGGCCTGGGCGGCAAAGTGCACCGCCTGCTGCGAGGAGCCGCACTGCCGGTCCACCGTGGTACCCGGCACGCACAGTGGCATGCCGGCGGCCAGCCACGAAGTGCGCGCAATGTCGCCGGCCAGCGCCCCGATGGTGTCGACGCAGCCGAAGATGACGTCGTCGTACTCGGACGCCGGAATGTCGTTGCGCTCGACCAGGGTCTTAATGACATGCGCACCCAGATCGGCGCCATGCACCGCGGCAAGCGAGCCGCCGCGCTTGCCGGTGGGCGAGCGCAGGGCGTCAACGATATAAGCTTCTGGCATCAGGAAAACTCCAAATCAGGAAAGGGTCTTGAAGGTGGCGGCGGGGCCAAGCAGCGCCTCGTCGGCCAGCAGTGCATCGGCCAGCCGCTGCTTGTGGAAGGCGCGGTCGCCCCAGGCGGCGTCCAGCACCCAGGCGCGCTTCATGAACATCTGCAGATCGACTTCCCAGGTGTAGCCCATGGCGCCATGCACCTGGATGCCCTTGCGCGCCGAGAACCAGCCGGCCTCGGCGCAGGCCAGCTTGGCGTGGGAGACGCGCACCGAGCGCCGCGACTCGCCGCTGGCCAGCGCACTGGCGGCGCGGTAGAGCACCGGCTTGGCAAACTCGATCTTGGTGACGACATCGGCCAGCTGGTGCTTGACGGCCTGGAACGAGCCGATCGGCTTGCCGAACTGCTTGCGCTGCGCCGCATAGTCCACTGTCAGGTCCAGCATGCGCTGCGCCAGCCCCAGCAGCTGGCCCGACACATTCAGTGCCCCACGGTCGAGCAAGTCATCGGCCAGCGCCTGGCCGGTCGCCGCGGCGGCGATGCGGGTGGCGTCAGAAGACGTCCAGGTCACGGTCGCCAGCCGGCGCGAGGCATCGATGCTGGGGCAGGCCGTGACCTGCACCTGGTCCGGCGCCAGCGCATGCCACTCGGTGCCCTGGGCCGTCGGGTGCGCCAGCAGCAGCAGGTCGGCCAGGTGGGCGTCGGCTACCCAGGGGTTGACCGGATGGCCCAGCGCGATGCGGGCGCTGCCGTCGGCAATGCGCGGCAGCCAAGTGCTGCGCGCCGGATGCGTCTCGGGCAATGCGACCAGCAGGCCGGCGGCCACGTAGGCGGTGTCCGCCAGCGAGTCCGGAATACCGAAGTAGCCCAGTTCCTGGTTCATCAAGGTCCAGTCCACGTCGCCCAGCCCCAAGCCGCCCTGCGCCTCGGGCACCGACAGCGCCGTCAGCCCTTGCTCGGCGAGCTTGCCGCGCAGCTCGGACGACCGACCGGCGTCGGTCTGCCAGATGTCGCGCAGTTTCTCCGGCGCGGCCTCGACCATCAGGAAGCGGCTGACCGAATCGCGGAAAGCCTGCTGGTCCGCATTGAAAGTGAAATCCATGGTTCAACCTAGGTCAGGATTTGGGCAGTCCGAGCAGGCGCTCGGCGATGATGTTGCGCTGGATCTCGTTGCTGCCGGCGTAGATCGAGCCGGCCTGCGCGAACAGGAAGCCTTCCAGCCATTCGTGCGATTCGGGGTCGTCGCACAGTTCGGCGCGCGGGCCCAGGATGCGCATCGCGGTCTCGTGCATGTCCAGGTCCAGCTCGGACCAGAAGATCTTGTTGGTGCTGGCCTCCGCGCCAATCCGCGCTCCGCGCTGGACCCGGCCCACCGTGTGGTAGGAGGCCAGGTTGTAGGCCTCCGCGCCCATCCAGGCGCGCAGCACCGCCTCGCGGATCGACGGGTCGCGGTCGGCGCTGGCTTGGTGCCTGCGGTACAGCCCCATCAGCCTTTGCGCGGTGCGCTGGTAGCGCGCCGGGGAGCGCAGAAGCAGGCCGCGCTCGAAGCCGGCGGTGGCCATGGCCACGTTCCAGCCCTGCCCTTCTTCGCCCAGGCGGTTCTCCACCGGCACGCGCACGTCGTCAAAAAAGATTTCGGCAAAGGCCTGCTTGCCGTTGAGCGCCTGGATCGGCCGTATCGTGAGGCCGGGCGCATCGAGCGGCACCAGGAGGTAGCTCAGGCCATGGTGGCGGCTGGAGGCCGGGTCGCTGCGAAACAAACCGAACAGCCAGTTGGCGAAGAGGGCCCGGGTCGACCAGGTCTTCTGGCCGTTGAGCACATAGTGGTCACCGTCCCGGATCGCCCGGCTGCTGATGGCGGCCATGTCGGAGCCGGCGTTGGGCTCGCTCCAGCCCTGGGCCCACATGTCGTCGCAGCGCGCCATGCGCGGCAGGAACCGGGCTTTCTGCTCGGGCGTGCCGAACTCCATCAGCGTCGGGCCCAGCAGCAGGATGCCGTTCTGGTTGACACGAAAGGGCGCGTTGGCGGCAGCGTACTCTTCCTCGAAGATCAGCCAGTCGATCAGGTCGCAGCCGCGCCCGCCCAGCTCCTTGGGCCAGGTCACGCTGCTCCAGCCGCCTTCGGCCAGCGTGGCTTCCCAGCGGCGGTGCTGCTCGAAGCCCTCGCGGGTGTCGTAGCTGGCAAAAGCCTCGCGCGGCACATGGGCATGCAGCCATTCACGCACCTCGGCCCGGAAGGCCGTTTGTGCGGGGGTATAGGTGAGGTTCATCGAGGGCTCCTTCGCTTCAGAACTTCGCGTCGCGCTTCTCGACAAACGCCTGGCGGGTTTCGTCCGAGTCCGGGCTCATGTAGGCCTGCAGCGTGAAGCCCTGCTCCCAGCGGTATTTGTCTTCCAGGTTGCCGTCCTCGATGCCGGTCAGCGCCTCCTTGGCGATGCGGATCATGGCCGGGCTCTTGGCGGCAATCTTGGCGGCGATGTCCAGCGCGGTGTCGCGCAACTGCTCGCGCGGTACCACGCGCTCGATGGCGCCCAGGCGGAGTGCCTCGGGCGCGCCAATCATTTCGCCGGTGAAAAACAGGTAGCGCGTCTTTTGCACGCCGAACATGCGCTGCAGGTGCGCCGCCCCGCCCATCGCGCCGCGATCGACTTCGGGCAGCCCGAAGGTGGCGTCATCGGCGGCGATCACGATGTCGGCCGCGCCGCAGATGCCGATGCCGCCGCCCAGCACGAAGCCCTGCACGGCGGCGATCACCGGCACCTGGTTCAGGTGCACCGCCTTGAAGGTGGCGTAGTTTCCGGCGTTCACATCGAGGATGAGCTTGTCGTTGCCGGCCAGCTCCTTGATGTCGACACCGGCGCAAAAGCCCCGGCCTTCGGCTCGCACGATGATCACGCGCACCACAGGATCGTCACCCAGCGCCTTGATTTCAGCGGCCAGGTCCCGCCAGCCGGCGGCATTGAGCGCGTTGACCGGCGGGCGGTTGAGCACGACTTCGGCGACGCCGTTGTCATGCACTAGGGAAGAAAATTGCTGTGTCATGGTTGCGGTTTCTCAGGCGGCTTGCGCGTCAGCCATTGCGTTTGTTGAAGTCATTGCATTCAGGGCAACCCGCCGTTCGCAGGCTTGGGCAACGATGCCCGTGATCACTTGTTCGCAGGAGTCGAGCCGGCCGATCAGCGCGGCGACCTGACCGGCCGACATCACGCCTTCGGCAGGCTTGCCGTCGACCATGGAACGCTGCAGCAGCATGGGCGCGTTGGCGGCCATCACGCTCTGCGCCGCGTTGCCCGGGTCCTCGCGCAGGCCCTGCCACAGCACACCCAGCGCGTGCTGCGTCGTCATCCCGGTCTGCGCCTTCCACTGCAGGGCCAGGCCGACGGCGATGCGCAGGCGCTTGAAGGGCGACGCTTTTTCGAGCATCGCCAGGTATTCATTCGGAATCATGCGTTGCGGCATGCCATCGACCAAGTAGGAAACCTGGATCTTTTCGGCGTCCCGGGTGGCCAGGTAGCGCTTGAGCGTCACCTCGGGCACGCCCGAGTCGCTGGTCATCAAGAAACGCGTGCCCATGGCAATGCCCTGCGCGCCAAAGGCCATGGCTGCCAGCAGGCCGCGCCCGTCGTAGAAGCCGCCGGCCGCCACCACCGGCACCCGCACCGCATCGACCACCTGCGGCAGCAGCACGGTGGTGGGCACGGAGCCGGTGTGGCCGCCGCCCTCGCCGCCCTGGATGGTGATGGCATTGGCTCCCATCTCGATAGCTTTTTGCGCATGCTTGAGCGCGCCCACCGTAGGCATGCAGACGATGCCGGCGTCGCGCAGTCGGCCAATCACTTTCTTGTCCGGTCCCCGGCCATAGCTGACCGCGCGCAGCTTGTGCCTGATGGCCAAGTCCAGCAGTTGTTGCGCGTTGGACTGGAACATGTGAAAGTTCAGGCCGAAGGGCTGGTCGCCGGTCAATTCCTTGACGCGCAGGATTTCGGCCTCGATGCGGTCGGCGGCAATCGTGGCACCGGCCAGAAAGCCGAAGCCCCCGGCGTTGGTGGTAGCGGCCACCAGCGAGGAGCCGGCCACCCAGCCCATCGCCGTCTGGACGATGGGGTAACGGCAGCCCAGCAAATCGCACAGGGGCGTGCGGATGTCGGAAGACAGCAAGGTCATGCGCCGTCGTCCCTTTTGTTGGCCTGCGCCATGGTTTTGGCATCGTGCCCGCCCAGGTGGCCGGCGCCCAGCGACTGGCTGTGGGCGTGGGCGAAATGGTGGTAGCCAAAGGCCATGTCCATGGTGGTGCGCAGGCCCTGCAATTCCTCGACACGGTTGATCACGGTCTTGGTCAGCGCCAAGCCCAGACGCGGCTGCTTGGCGATGCGGGCGGCGATCTCGTCGGTCTGCGCCTGCAGTTCGGCGCGCGGCACCACGCGGTTGACCATGCCCATCATGTAGGCGCGGTCGGCCTTCATGCGCTCGCCCAGGAACAGAAACTCCTTGGCGATGCGCGGGTTCAGCTCGTGGGCATGGGCGAAGTACTCGACGCCCGGTATGCCCATGCGGACCACCGGATCCTGGAAAAAAGCGTCGTCGCTGGCAATGATCAGGTCGCAGACCCAGGCCAGCATCAGCCCGCCGGCCACGCAGGCGCCCTGCACCATGGCAATCGTCGGCTTCGGGATGTCGTGCCAGCGCCGGCACATGCCCAGGTACACCTCCTGTTCGCGCGCAAACAGCTGCTCCGCGCCAGGCTTGTTGGTGTGGTCCCACCACAGGCTCTGGCGCTCGAACGGCTTGTCGACGTCGCGCCCGGGTGTGCCGATGTCGTGGCCGGCGCTGAAGTGCTTGCCGGCGCCGCGCAGCACGATCACCTTGACGCCGTCGTCATCGACCGCGCGGCGAAAACCCGCGTCCAGCGCATAGGTCATCTGCGAGTTCTGCGCGTTGTTGAAGTCGGGCCGGTTCATCGTCAGCGTGGCGATGCCGTCCACCGCCTGGTACAGCACCGGCTCGTCGGTTTCGTAGACCGACTTGTCCTCGCGCTGCACAAAGCTATCGCCGGGGTCAGTGTGGTTCATGGTAGAGGCTCAGCTCAGGACCGAGGCGCGCAGGTTGTGGGGGTCCAGCCGCGCCAGCAGGGCCAGCTGGGCTTCGGTGGGCGCGGCGGTCTCGGGCACGTCGGCCGCAACATGCAGCTCGAAGCCGGTGGCTTCCTGCACCTGCGCAGCGGTGACGCCCGGATGCACCGAGCACAGCCGCGCCTGGCGCTGCGGCCCGCCAAAATCGATGACCGCCAGATTGCTGAAGATCATGCGCACGTCGATGTCGTCCAGGCTCCAGCCCCGCGCCAGCCGCGCCGGGTTGTAGCCCACCGACGCCACCATGTCGACCTCGCCGGCCACGAACACCTTGAGGCTGTGGTTGGGGACGAAAAACGAGTTGGCATGGTTGATCGAGTTGCCGGGAAAGCCGCGCACACCCAGCATCATCGATTTGGGCCTGTGGTAATCGCTGCCGATCATCGAGATGTTGGCCTGGCCGAAGCGGTCGATCTGCGTCGGCCCGACCATCGCATGGCGCTTGCCGCTCCAGACGTTGTCGAAGATGTGGGTAAAGCCCATCCAGCCCTCGCGCCTGGGCTCATAGCCGTTGCGCGGCCCGATCGGCACCGGCTCGCTCACCAGCCAGGCTTCCGAGTCGGTCATCATCAGATCCGGGTTGCCCGACAGCATGCTCAACGACGCCGCCAGCCGCGGCACGATGCCGATGCCGGTCGCCAGCACTTCGCCATCGTCCTTCCAGGCCTGAGATGCCGCGCAGATGATCCGGTCCACCAAAGAAAATTCACTCATGACTGCCCCCGTCAAAACACTGGCAGCGGCAGTTTGCGCACCGCATCGATACCCCCCACGCGCTCCAGGTACTCCTGTTCGCCGCAATGGACATAGCGCTCGGCATACTTTTGCCAGCCGCCCTCTTCCTTGGCGCTGGCCGCGTATTCCTTGAAATGCTTCGCGTCGAATCCGTAGAGCGGCGCGCATGAACTCGGATGGGCGCCGCCCGGCGCATGCACCACGCCGCTGGTATGGGCGCGTTCCCAGAAGACGTAGCGGGACTCTTCGCTGCTTTCAAAAAAGCGGCTGTCGACCAGTTCGTCGCAACTCGCGAAAGTCTGCTTGGCGGCACGGGCAAACAGCTCGTCCATGTAAATGTCCGGGCCTTTGACCTGGCAGACACCGCGCGCGTCTGCGCGGTCCACATGCAGCAGCGCCACGTCCAGCGGCAGCGCCGGCATGGCCACCCACTGGCGCTCGTCGTACGGCGAATCCACCAGCTTGATGCCGGGGTTGCGCGGCAGCACGTCGGTGCCCAGACCGATGCGGGTCGGGATGAAAGGCACGCGCATTGCGGCAGCTTTGAGGCCCAGCATCATCATGCCTTCGTCGATTTCCATCACCTCCAGCGCGCCGTTCTGACGCGCCTGGCGGAAGTAGGGCTCCAGCGGGATGAAGTCCAGCGTCACGAAGGCAAAAATCAGCTTCTTGACCTTGCCGGCGGCGCACAGCATGCCCACGTCGGCGCCGCCGTAGACCACCAGCGTCAGGTCTTTCAGCGGGCTGCGAAGCATCTCGCGCACCAGCGCCATCGGCTTGCGCCGGGGGCCCCAGCCGCCAATGCCCACGGTCATGCCGTCCTTGATCTGCGCGACCGCGTCGGCCGCGCTCATTCGTTTATCGGCCATAACTGTCTGGCTCTCCTGGGTCAAGCAGCAATTCGCTGCGCTATGCTGAAATCGTGGCCCCAGAGGCTCACGCGGGTGAATTCGTGGGTGATGTGCTCGCGCCAGTCGACCACCGCGCCGCCATAGCCGTACTCGATGTCGAAGTTCGAGGGGCAGCGCATGTAGAACGAAATCATCTTGTCGTTGGTGTGCTGGCCCAACGTGGCGGTCTGCTGCACCTTGTGCGCCTGCATCCGGTCCAGCGCACGGCCGACTTCGGGCATGTTCTCGACCTCGACCATCACATGCACGCAACCACTCGGGGCCGGAAAACCGGCCAGCGCCAGGCTGTGGTGGCGGCCGTTGTTGCAGTGGAAGAAGTGGATCGGCAAGGTCGGGCCATCGGCGCCGGCGGGCTGGAAGTTGAAGATGTCCGACAGCCCGAAACCCATCACTTTCGTAACGAACTCCACCGTTTTCTCAAAGTTTGGCGCCGGCAGCACGGCATGGCCCATGCCGATGTTGCCGGTGACAAAGCGCGACACGCCGGTCGGCGAGGCAAAGTGCGCAAAATCCGAGCGAAAGCCCCACACCAGCTCATGGCGGTTGCCCGAGGGATCGCAAAAGCCCGCCACCTGCTGAACGCAGCGCAAACGGCACTGCGCGGTGTCGCCCAGCGTCACTTCGACATCGGCCTCGCGCAGCACGTGCAGCGCCTTCTCGAAATCGGCGCGGCCCGGCACTTCCCAGCCCGAGACGACATAGGCGTCACGCGGCCCGGGCCGCACGGCGAAACGGAACTGCCGCTCGTCCATGCGCACATACAGGCCACCATCGGGCGAAGGCGCCGTCATCATGCCCAGCACGCCTTCGGCGTAAGTTTTCCAGTGCGCCAAATTGGTGGATTCAGCCACCACATAGGCCAGTCCGCTGATGTTCATCATTGATGCTTCTCCTGGCTTTGCACGAATAAAGCCGATGCGCTTGATTCTGGTCAGGCCACACCCTGGAGGCATCGTCCGTTGAGACTAATGAAAAGCGCCGGCAAAACACCGCAGGGCGCACGTTGCACCGGGCAGGCACAGTCCCGCGATGGACCAGCGATGCAGGCATCGCCGGAGCGCGTTCTGGAAGGAGAGCAGAAGCAATGCGCCGAGCCCGGCCCGGCTCGGGCCGAATTGGCCAGGCATGAGGGGAACGAGGGACGTGAAGAAGGGAAAGCGCGCGCGCCCGCGTTCGATTGCGCCAGAGCGTTGCGCCCGAATTGCGTGGGATCGGGGCCTGGCGCTTCAGGCGATACAGTAAGTTTCGTAGCTGGTGTAGCCTGCAGCGCCCGGCGTGTAGAGCGTCTTGCGGTCAAAGCGCGTCAGCGGCTGGCCTTCGCGCAGCCGGCTCACCAGATCCGGGTTGCCGATGAAGTGACGGGCAAAAGACAGCGCCGCGCCGCCATAAGCCTGCAGCACTGCTTCGGCAGTGTCCGGGCCAAAGCCATCGTTCAGGATCAATCGCTCGCCAAAATGCTGGCGCGCCAGCGCAAAGGCGTCCAGCTCGGGCATTGGCGCCTGCATCACATGCAGATAGGCCAGATCCAGCGTGGCGGCCTGGCGCATCAACTCGGCATGGGTCGCTGCCGAGTCCTCGTCGCTGGTGTCGTTGTAAGTGTTGCCCGGGTTCAGGCGCAGGCCCACGCGGCCGGCGCCAATCGCCGTCGCCATCTCGCGCAGGCATTCAAACGAAAAACGCGCCCGATGGGCTGCCGGACCGCCGTATTCATCGGTGCGCAGGTTGGTGCCCGAGCTGAGGAACTGCATTGGCAGATAGCCGCTGGTGCCGTGCAGCTCGACGCCGTCAAAGCCCGCCTCGCGCGCACGGCGTGCGGCCTGGGCATGCTCCTGGACGATCGCCCGGACTTCTGCCGTATCCAGCGCACGCGGCAGATCATAGGGCTGCAATCCGGCGCTGTCGGTGACGACTTCGCCAGCGGCCTGCAGCGCCGAGGGTGCCACGGTCTCGATGCCTTCGGGCTTGATGCGCCGGCTACCGATGCGCCCGCCGTGCATGATCTGCAGCACGATCAGACCGCCACGCGCGTGCACGGCATCGGTCACGCGCTTCCAGCCGGCGATCTGCGCCGGTGTGGCAATGCCCGGCTGGCGGCAATAGGACTGGCCCGCCGCGCTGGGCCAGGTGCCCTCGGCCACGATCAGCCCGGCGTCGCCGCGCTGGCCGTAGTACTCGGCCATCAGCTCGCCGGGTACGCCGTCGGCCCCGGCACGGTTGCGCGTCATCGGCGCCATCACGATGCGGTTGGCCAGGCGCAAATCGCCCAGCTGCAGCGGTTCAAACAGCTGGCTCATTTCAGTGCACCCGCACCTTGGGCGTGGGTGTGCCGCGCCGCATGG
>JAQGLP010000056.1 GCA_028292835.1 Variovorax sp. | reverse complement strand
CCAGCGCATGCGCGGAGTCGGGTGATTCGCCGACCGAGCGCAGCACCAGGCCGGCGCGCGTGCGGTAGAGAAACCAGATCAGCCCGAGGGTCAGCAGCATCGCGCCGTACACCAGCGGGTGCTGGCGGAACAGCGCCGGCCCGATCAGCGGGAGGTCGCCCAGCACCGGCAGCGCGTACGACACGCTCTCGGGCAGCTTGGCCTGCACGAAGTTGATGCCGACAAAGGCCGAGAAGCCGACCCCGAACAGGCTGAGCGCCAACCCGGTCGCGTACTGGTTGGTGTTGAGCCAGATCACCAGCACACCGAAGAAGGCGGCCAGCAGCGCGCCGGCCACCATACCGGCGGCAAAGCCGAGCCAGTGGTTGTGCGTGACCACCACCGTGGCGAAGCCGGCGACCGCCGCGCACAGCATCATCCCCTCGGCGCCGAGGTTGACGATGCCGGCCTTTTCGTTAATGAGAAGCCCGAGCGCGGCGAGAGCCAGGACCGTGCCGGCATTGAGCGTCGCGCCCAGCAGCAATGCGTAGCTTTCAAGCATTTTTCTCACCCTCAGGCTGCGCACGCTTCGTGTCGCTTCGGCTCCCGCCTTCAAGGGGGCAACACCGGCGGCTCGGCGGAGCCGGTTCCGCGGTGTTCCTGGAAATTGGCATCGGCGGATATTTCTTCATGTTGCCTCCGTGGGGCGCACGACTGGCGCCGTCAAGGGTGTGCTCGCTTGCAGCGAAGCCGTGCCAGGCGAACCCCGCGTCGGATCGAGCGCCGGGCTGCGCCGGACCCGGTAGGCGATCAGCGTGTCGCAGGCCAGCAGCGTGAACAGCAGCAGGCCCTGGAACACGCCGGTCAGCGACTTGGGCAGCCCGAGGCGCGACTGCGCCAGTTCGCCGCCGATGTAGAACATGCTCATCAGGATGGCCGAGAAGACCATCCCGACCGGGTGCAGGCGGCCGACGAAAGCCACGATGATCGCGGCGAAGCCGTAGCCGGCCGGCACGTAAGGTGTGAGCTGGCCGAGCGGCCCCGCCACCTCGAGCGCACCGGCCAGCCCGGCCGCGCCGCCCGAGACCAGGAGCGCGATCCAGACGGCGCGCCGCGCCGAGAAGCCGGCATAGCGCGCCGCGGCCGGCGCCAGCCCGCCGACCTGCTGCGCGAAGCCGGCACGGGTGCGGAACAGGTACACCCACAGCGCCGCCGCGCCGGCCAGCGCGATGAACAGGCCGATGTTCACGCGCGAGCCCTTCATCAGGCGCGGGATCTGCGTCACCGCCTCGAAGGTCTTGGTCTGCGGGAAGTTGTAGCCCAGCGGGTCTTTCCACGGCCCGTAGACCATGTAGCCCAGCAGCAGCGTGGCCACGTACACCAGCATCAGGCTCACCAGGATCTCGTTGGCGTTGAAGCGGTCGCGCAGCAGCGCCACGATGCCCGCCCAGGCCATGCCGCCCAGGATGCCCGCGACCAGGATGGCCGGGACGATCCATGGGCCGGTGCCTTGTTCGGCCAGCAGCGCGACGCCGCCGGCGGCGATGGCGCCGAACACGAACTGCCCCTCGGCACCGATGTTCCAGACGTTGGAGCGAAAGCACACCGCCAGGCCGAGCGCGATGATAAGCAGCGGCGTGGCCTTGACCATCAGTTCGCCCAGCGCGTAGCCGTTCCGGACAGGCTCCCAGAAGAAGACGGCCAGCCCCTTGACCGGGTCCTTGCCGAGCGCGGCGAACAGCGCCATGCCGATCAGCACCGTGATCAGCAGCGCCAGGATCGGCGAGGCATAGCTCCAGAAACGCGAGAGCTGCGGGCGGGCTTCGAGCTTAAACATGAGCGGCTTCCTTGAGTGGGACGCCGGCCGTGTTCCACAGCCCGCTCATCCATTCGCCGATCTGCGGCACAGTGGCGGCGGCGCGCTCGACCGAGGGCGACAGCCGGCCCTTGGCGATCACGTGCAGCCGGTCGCAGATCTCGAACAGTTCGTCCAATTCCTCGCTGACCACCAGCACGGCGCAGCCGGCATCCCGCAGCGCCAGGATTTCGCCCCGGATCAGCGCCGCGGCGCCGACATCGACACCCCAGGTGGGCTGCGAGACGATGAAGATCTTCGGGTCGGCGTCGATCTCGCGCCCGACTATGAATTTCTGCAGGTTGCCGCCCGACAGCGACCGCGCCGCCGCGTGCGGCCCGCCCGCCTTGACATCGAAGCGCTGGATGATGTGGCGCGCCTGCCGCTCGAGCGCGCCGGTGCGGATCCAGCCGCCCGCGCCGACTGCGTTGCCGCGCGTGAGCAGCAGGTTGTGCGCCAGCCCGAGCGTGGGCACCGCGCCGCGGCCCAGCCGCTCCTCGGGCACGAAGTGCAACCCGAGCGCGCGCCGTTGGCGTGGGCGCAGGCGCGCGGCGGGCCGGCCGAACACCTCGATCATGGCGGGCGCGGCGCGCGTGTCCTCGCCCGACAGCGCATAGAGCAGTTCCTTCTGCCCGTTGCCCGAGACGCCGGCGACGCCGACCACCTCGCCGGCACGCACGTCGAGCGACACCGCGTCGAGATCGACGCCGAAGGGGTCGTCGCGCACCAGCGTGAGCGCCTTCACCCGCAGCGCCACGTCGCCGGTGTGTGAAGGGCGATGCACCAGCGGCGGCGGCTCGGCGCCGATCATCAGGCGCGACAGCGACTCGTTGCTTTCCTGCCGCGGATCGCAAACCCCCGTCACCTTGCCGCCGCGCAGCACCGTGCAGGCGGTGCAAAGCTCGCGGATCTCGTGCAGCTTGTGGCTGATGTAGAGGATGCTGCAGCCCTCGGAGGCCAGCTTTTTCAGCACCACGAACAGCTTGGTGACGGCCTGCGGCGTCAGCACCGAGGTCGGCTCGTCGAGGATCAGCAACTGCGGCCCGGTCAGCAGCGCGCGGATGATCTCGACGCGCTGCATCTCCCCCACCGACAGCGTGTGCACCGGACGCGACGGGTCGATGTCGAGCCCGTACTCGCCCGCCTTGGCCGTGATGCGGCGCGCCACCTCGGCCAGCGCCAGGCTCTTGTCGAGCCCGAGCCAGACGTTCTCGGCCACGGTCAGCGTGTCGAACAGGCTGAAGTGCTGGAACACCATGCTGATGCCCAGCGCGCGCGCCTCCTGC
>JAQGLP010000240.1 GCA_028292835.1 Variovorax sp. | reverse complement strand
CTTCCTTGAACACTAAGCCCCGGGTCCTGCTGACCAACCCGATCCATCCCGAACTGCAGCCGGTGCTGGCGCAGCACTGCGACCTGGTGCTCGCGCCGGACACGGCGCCCGACACCCTGGCCCGCCTGGTCGCCGATGCCGAGGGCCTGATGGTCCGCGCGCAGCTGCCGCCGGACTTCTTCGAGCACGCGCCCAGGCTGCGCGCCGTGGTGCGCCATGGCGTCGGCCTGGACATGATCCCGGTGGAGGCCGCCACCGCGCGCGGCATTCCCGTGGCCAACCTCCCCGGTTCCAACACCCAGGCTGTCGTCGAGTACGTGCTGGCCGCGATGCTGCACCTGCGTCGCGGCCTGGGCACGCTGGATGCACGCCTTCGCAGTGACGGCTGGGGCGCCGCCCGCCCGCTGGCCGACCGCGGCACCGAGCTCGGCGGCAGCGTGTGCGGCATCGTCGGCGTCGGCGCCATCGGGCGGCGGGTCGCCGAGGTAGCGCACGGCCTGGGCATGCAGGTGCTCGCCCTCACCCGGCGGCCCGGGGAGCTGCCCGCGACCGTGCGCGCCGCCGACAAGCAAACGCTCTTCACGCAGTCCGACGTGGTGGTGCTGTGCTGCCCGCTCAACGACCAGACCCGGGGCCTGGTGGATGCCGCCACGGTGGCGGTGATGAAACCCGGCGCCATCCTCGTCAACATTGCCCGCGGGCCGGTGATCGACACCGACGCGGTGCTGGCGGCGCTGCGCGAGGGCCGCCTCGGTGGCGCCGCCCTCGACGTGCACGACCGCCAGCCGCTGACCGGCCGGGAGCCGCTGTTCGACGCGCCCAACCTGCTGCTGACCCCGCACGTGGCCGGCATCACCGCCACCAGCATGCGCGCCATGAGCGAGGGCGCGGTCGCCACGCTGCTGGCGCTGCTGCGCGGCGAACGGCCGGCCAACGTCGTCAATCCCGAAGTCTTCCGCTGAACCCCATTGATCCGAAGCGAGCCCGCCATGCGCATTGCCGATCTCCGTGCCGTCCCGATTTCCTTCCCCGTTCCCGCCGACCAGTCGGTGCGCCTGGGCATCGGCCGCAGCGTCAAGCGCGACGCCGTGCTGGTGCGCGTCGAGACCGACCAGGGCCACGTGGGCTGGGGCGAAGCGCATCACGGGCGCTGCCCCGGCGCGATCGCCAAGCTGGTCGACACCACCCTGCGCGAGCTCGTGCTGGGCTTCGACGCCCACGACGTGGCCGGGGTCTGGGCCCGCGTCTACAAGATGCAGCTGGCCAGCCACGGCATGGGCGCGGCGGCGGCGCTGGCCTTGAGCGGCCTCGACATGGCCTTGTGGGACCTGCGCTGCCAGGCCGCCGGCATGCCGCTGTACCGCCTGCTCGGCGGCTCGGCCAAGCCTGTCAAGGCCTACGCCGGCGGCATCGCGCTCGGCTGGCAGGAGCCTGCGCTGCTGGCCGAGGAGGCCCTGCGCCACATCGCCAGCGGCTACCGGGCGCTGAAGCTGCGCGTGGGCGACACGGCGGTCCGGGACATCGCCCGGGTGCGTGCGGTGCGCAAGGCGGTGGGCGACGAGATCGACATCCTGGTGGACGCCAACACCAACTACACGCTGGACGACGTGCGCAAGGTCATGCCGGCCTTCGAGGAGGCCGCGGTCGGCTGGCTGGAAGAGCCGTTCCCGCCACAGGACCGCCGGGCCTACGCGGCGGCGGCCTTGCTTGGACGGGTGCCGCTGGCGGCCGGCGAGAACCACCACACGCGCTACGAGTTCGCCACGCTGCTGGAGGATGGCGACGTGCTGTTCGTCCAGCCCGACCTGTCCAAGACCGGCGGCGTGACCGAGGCGATGCGCATCGCCGCGATGGCCAGCGCGCAGAAACTGACCGTGAACCCGCACACATCGGCCACCGCCATCAACATGGCGACGACGATCCATTTCCTGTGCGCGATCGACAATCCGGGCTACTTCGAGGGCGACGTCACGTCGCTCAACCCGTTTCGCGACCGGCTGGCCGACCACGCCCCGTATGCGCTCGACGACCAGGGCTGCGTGCGGCCGCGCGAGGGGATGGGCATCGGCCTCACGATCGATCTGAACTTCATCGCCGAGCATCCGCTGATCGAAGGACCGTGCTATGTCTAGCCCAAAGAAAGGAAGATGACAAGCGCGTTCAAGAGGCTGCTGGCGCCGGTGCGGGGCGAAGCCGGCAGATGGACACAGCCCATTCGCGACGCCAACATCCGCATCCAATGAAGATCACCGACCTCACACTGACGCTGTTCGCCTGGGACGACATCCCGGCCACCAGCTACGGCGCCCACACCGGGAAGTTTTCCGGGCAGAGCCGGCTCGGGCTGCTGGCCATCGACACCGACCAGGGCATCACCGGCCACGCGTTTCTCGGCTCGGCCTTCCATCCGGCCGACATGGACGGGGCCAGCCTGATCCGCTCCTTGAAGCCGTTGCTGGTGGGCCAGGACCCGCTGGCGCGAGAACGCCTGGGCAAGGCGATGTGGAAGCGCGTGCGGACCACCAGCGTGCGCGCCATCGGCGCGGTGGACATCGCACTGTGGGACATCGCGGGAAAGGCGGCCGGCCTGCCGGTGCACAGCCTGCTCGGCTCCTGCCGCGACCGCGTGCCGGCCTACATCAGCTCCGCCGTGCTGCCCAGCGCGCAGGCCTATGCCGAGGAGGCCCGGCACTACCAGTCGCTCAAGCTGGCGGCCTACAAGATCCATCCGCCGCAACAGTGGCGCGACGACATCCGGGTGTGCGAGGCGGTGCGCCGTGCGGTCGGCGACGACTACCTGCTGATGCTCGATGCAGCGTGGAGCTACGACTATGCGGCGGCGCTGCGGGTGGGCGAGGCGATCCAGGACCTGGGCTACTACTGGTACGAGGACCCGCTGTCCGACAGCGACCTCTACAACTACGTCGAGCTTCGCAAGAAACTGCGCATCCCGATCATGGCCACCGAATATCCGGCCGGCGGACTGGATTCCTACACCCCCTGGATCAAGGAACGGGCCACCGATTTCCTGCGCGGCGACGTGGCCGTCAAGGGTGGCATCACCACGCTGATGAAGGCGGCCCATCTGGCCGAGGCCTTCCACCTGAATTTCGAGCTGCACCACGGCGGCAACTCGCTCAACAACGTCGCCAACCTGCATGTGATCATGGCGCTGCAGAACACCGAATTCTTCGAAGTGCTGCTGCCGGCCGAATCGCAGAAATACGGCCTGGCCAGGGACATCGACATCGACAGCGAGGGTTTCGTGCACGCGCCCACGGCGCCCGGAATCGGCGGCCAGATCGATTTCGAACTGGTCGGGCGCAAGAAAGTGGCGGTGCTGGCCTAGCGTGCCGCCCGTGGTCTACATCGGCGGTGCGTACCCGTTGCTGCCGACGAGCACGCGCAGCGCGGTCGGGGTGCCATTTTTTTCCTGCGCATTCACCAGCACCTTGGCGCCCGGGACCAGCAGGCTTTCGGTGCCCGGACGAAAGGTCACGACGGGCACGTCGGGCGGCACGATGACGGTCTTCTCGCCGCCCTTGTAGCTCAGGCGCAGCCGCTGCCCGCCCCGCACCGAGGTCGGCGCCGCAGCCAGATCGGCCACGGTGGCGTTGGTCATCGTGCTCTCGGGCTGCAGGTCCCAGGGGCGGTGGCCTTCGGCGGTGCCCCGCGCATCTTCCGGGAACATCACCACCTCGAGCGCCTTCTGGGTGCCGTCGGCCTGGGGCAGCGCGGCGGTGCCGATGTAGCTGCCCTGCTTGATGTCCGCCAGCTTGATCCGGTAGACCTCCGACACGGGCATGTCGACGGCGCGGGCCAGGCTGACCACCTCGCCACCGCGATCCTTGACGATCATGCTGCGCTGGTCGGCGTAGACGATCGTGCCGCGAATGCGCACGAGCGGCGCGGGCGCGGCCAGGGCGGCGCCTGTCTGCGTCTGCGCCTGCGCCAGAACGGCGCCGGGCGATGCAAGCACGCAGGCGAGGGCGGCCACGGCAAAGCCGGCCGCGTGACTTCGGGAAAAGAGGTGCATGGGGAGGGCGTCCTGACGTTCGACCGCGCCAGATGCCAGCGGCGCTGCCACGCGGTGCACGACGCTACAGCCCGGCGGTCCAAGACGTCTGTAGGAGGCCAGGCTGAGTACGCGTGCCGCGCTCATCGGCGTGCAAGGCTAAAATCCCGTCTCCGAGGAGCGTTGCAGCGCCGCCAGGCGTGAGGCTCGGACCCATCGCAACCACGCTCATCCGCTGTTCTCGCGGTGAGTCTTCCCCCGAACGCAGTGGCTCTCTCAAACTTGTTTTGGAGTCTTCATGAGTGCTGTTCTCAAACCCGTTTCGTCTCCCGTGGCCACGCCCGACCAGGCGATTGCCGACCTGTCGCTGGCCGCCTGGGGCCGGAAGGAAATCCGCATCGCCGAGACCGAGATGCCCGGCCTGATGGCCATCCGCGAGGAGTTCGCGAAAAGCCAGCCGCTCAAGGGCGCGCGCATCACCGGCTCGCTGCACATGACGATCCAGACCGCCGTGCTGATCGAGACGCTGCAGGCGCTCGGCGCCACCGTGCGCTGGGCTTCCTGCAACATCTTCTCGACGCAGGACCACGCCGCCGCGGCCATCGCCGCCAGCGGCACGCCGGTCTTCGCCATCAAGGGCGAGTCGCTGGAAGACTACTGGGACTACACCCACCGCATCTTCGACTTCGGCCCCCAGGGCAGCGCGGGCGAAGGCCCCAACATGATCCTGGACGACGGCGGCGACGCCACGCTGCTCATGCACCTGGGCCAGCGCTGCGAGCAGGACCTCTCGCTGATCGACACCCATTCGAGCGAGGAGGAGCGCATCCTCTACGCCGCGATCCGCAGGAAGCTCGCCCAGGACCCGACCTGGTACAGCCGCAAGGCGAGTGAGATCATCGGCGTGA
>JAQGLP010000218.1 GCA_028292835.1 Variovorax sp. | reverse complement strand
CCGCCGACGCGTTGGGCACGGTTGTGGTCGCGGGCGCCAGGGCGGCAGGGGATGTCACCGCGACGCCGAGCGCCGGGGAGGGGGCGGGGGCGCTGCCGGTGGCCGACGAAGCGGTTGCGCCGCCGTTGCCGGCACCGTCTGGCGGGAGGGCGGCAACGGCCGGGACCGTTCCCGGAGGAGGCGTGGTGATGGGCGCCAGCGCGGCGTTGCCCGCCGCGGGCGCAGCCGGCGCGCCGTTGACGGCCTGCAGCCTGTTCAGATCATTGAGGTTGTTCGAGAGCTCGGCCCTGCGCGCGCTGGTGGCCTGCGCCTGCCGGTTTTGCGCCAGCTTGTCCTCGGCGGCAACGGCCGCGGGGTCGCCCTGGGAAATCGTCAGCCTGTCGGGGAATGCCTTCGTGGCGCTGCGCGCCTCGATGCTGGGCTGCACCTTGCCCGAAGCCTGCCGATCCGCGCTGGCGGTGCGCGGATCGGGCGCGTTTTCGGCCAGGCGCTGGCGGTAGTCGCCGAAGTCGCGGCTGTGGGCCCTGAGCGCGAGGCCTGCCTCGCCTGGCTCGGTCGCCTTGGCCTTCGAGGCGCTGGGCACCTCCAGCACGGCGCCCGACTTCATGCGGTTGATGTTGCCGTTGAAGAAGGCCTCCGGATTGGCGCGCAGCAACGCCACCAGCATCTGGTCGAGCGACACGTCGGCCGGCTTGTGGGCGCTGGCGATCTTGATGGCGGTGTCGCCGGGGCGAACGATGATCTGCTCACCCGAGCCGGTACGCAGGTCGGCCTCGGCGGCCGGTGCTGGGGTCTGGGCGGGCAACGGCGCCGGGCGGGGACGCCGTGGCGCCGCCGCTGTCTGCGCGTCAGGCGTTGCCGGCGAGGGCACCGGCATGCGCGGCGATGGTGCCCGGTCGAGCTGCGGTGCGACTGGGTTCACCGCGGTCGCCTGACGCGACGCGGGAGGGTCCAGCAGCACGGTGTAGTCGCGCATCACGCGGCCCGAACTCCAGTTGGCCTCGATCAGCACATCGACGAACGGGTCGTTCAGGGGGCGGGCGCCGTTCAGACGCACGACATAGCGGCCGTCAGTCCGCTTTTGCAGGCTCACCCGCACCTCCGACAGGGCGCTGCTGTAAGGCACGCCGGCGATGCGGAAGGACTCCGCGGAGGCGATGTTGACCCTGAGGCCATCGGGCTCTGACACGCCCAGTTCGGACACTTCGATCTCGGCGCGCAGCGGCTCGCCGAGCGCCGACTGGATGTTGAGCCGGCCCAGCACCAGCGCCGCCGCTTCGCCGCTGGCCAGCGTCATGGCCAGTGCCACGGCCAGGCTGACAAGGGAGAGTGGGTTGCCCCCGGCATGCGTGGAGCAAAAGTCGGGGGAACCGCGCTGGGAGCGGCCTGTGAACGGCGAGGGTCTGGTCATGCGGTGTGCGGGCAATGCGGGCCCTGAATGTAAGAGAACGTTAACATCAACATCCAGAGCTGACAAGGAAGCCCCTGCGCCGGACCTGCCCCTGGCAGATGGGTACACAGATCTGGTGTGGTGGGGTCACAACGTGCCGCACGCCGGCACGCCACGGCGGGGGTCTGTCAGGCTTCCAGCAGGATGCGCAGCATGCGGCGCAGCGGCTCGGCGGCGCCCCACAGGAGCTGGTCGCCCACGGTGAAGGCGCCGACGTATTCGGGGCCCATGGCCAGCTTGCGAATGCGCCCGACGGGAATCGACATGGTGCCGGTGACGGCCACCGGCGTCAGTTCCTTGACGGTCGCCTCGCGCGTGTTCGGCACCACCTTGACCCAGGCGTTGTCGGCGGCGATCAGGGCTTCGAGGTCGACCGTCGGCACGTCCTTCTTCAGCTTGAACGTGAGCGCCTGGCTGTGGCAGCGCATGGCGCCGATGCGCACGCAAAACCCGTCCACCGGCGTCGCGACGGTGCCGAAGCCGGCGCCCTGGCCGAGGATCTTGTTGGTCTCGGCCCCGCCCTTCCATTCTTCCTTGGACATGCCCCAGCCGGCTTCGTCCGGGCTCTTGCCGATGCCCAGGTCCTTGTCGATCCAGGGGATGAGCGAGCCACCGAGCGGAGCGCCGAAGTTGGCGATCTCGCCGTCCGACAGGCCCTGCTGCTTGGCCAGCACCTTGCGGTCGATTTCGAGGATGGCGGACTTCGGGTCGTCGAGCAGGTTGCGCACCTCGGCGTTCAGCGTGCCGAACTGGGTCAGCAGTTCGCGCATGTGCTGCGCGCCGCCGCCCGAGGCGGCCTGGTAGGTCATGCTGGTCATCCACTCGACCAGGCCGGCCTTGTAGAGCGCACCCACGCCCATCAGCATGCAGCTGACGGTGCAGTTGCCGCCGATCCAGTTCTTGCCGCCCTTGGCGAGGGCGTTCTGGATCACCGGCAGGTTGACCGGGTCGAGCACGATGACGGCGTCGTCGTTCATGCGCAGCGTGGAGGCGGCATCGATCCAGTGACCGGCCCAGCCGGCGGCACGCAGCTTCGGGAATACCTCGCTCGTGTAATCGCCGCCCTGGCAGGTGAGGATGATGTCGCACTTCCTGAGCGCCTCGATGTCGTGCGCGTCCTTCAGGGTGCCTTCGTTCCTGGCTTGCGCTGGGGCCTTGCCGCCGGCGTTGGAGGTCGAGAAGAAGACCGGCTCGATGAGCCCGAAGTCGCCTTCGGACTGCATGCGGTCCATGAGGACCGAGCCGACCATGCCGCGCCAGCCGACGAGGCCGACCAGGGGTTGTTGTGCGTTCGCCATTTCAGTGTGCCCTAGTGAAGAAAAAGGAAATCAGTTTTCTTGCGCCCGGCTCGTCGAGCCGGAGAGGGCGTGACGAAGCGGGCCGCGGTCAGCCGGTAATCGTCTTTTTGGTGATGGCCGCCACAACCGCGTCGCCCATCTCGCGGGTACCGACGCGCCGCGTGCCTTCGGACCAGATGTCTGCCGTGCGCAGCCCCTGGGCCAGCACGTGCCTGACCGCCGACTCGATCCGGTCGGCCGCTTCGGGCTGGTGGAGGGAAAAGCGGAGCATCATGGCAGCGGACAGAATTGTAGCCAAAGGATTGGCGACCCCCTTGCCGGCGATGTCGGGCGCGCTGCCGTGGCTGGGCTCGTACAGGCCCTGATTGCTCGCGTTGAGCGAGGCCGAGGGCAGCATGCCGATCGAGCCGGTCAGCATGGCCGCCTCGTCCGACAGGATGTCGCCGAACATGTTGCCGGTGACGATCACGTCGAACTTCTTGGGCGCCTTCACGAGCTGCATGGCGGCGTTGTCGACGTACATGTGGTCGAGCGCGACGTCCGGATAGTCCTTGTGGACCTCGGTCACGACATCCTTCCAGAACTGGAAGGTTTCCAGCACGTTGGCCTTGTCGACGCTGGTCACGCGCTTGTCGCGCTTCCTCGCCGCCTCGAACGCGACGCGGGCGATGCGCTCCACCTCGGGGCGCGAGTAGCGCATGGTGTCGAAGGCTTCCTCGGCGCCGGGGAAGTGGCCGTCCACCGCCGTGCGGCGCCCGCGCGGCTGGCCGAAGTAGATGTCGCCGGTCAACTCGCGGATGATGAGGATGTCCAGCCCCGCGATCAGCTCGGGCTTGAGGCTCGACGCGCCGACCAGCTGCTCGTAGCAGATCGCCGGGCGGAAGTTGGCGAACAGCCCGAGGTGCTTGCGCAGGCCGAGGATGGCCTGCTCGGGGCGCAGCGGGCGGTCGAGCGTGTCGTACTTCCAGTCGCCGACGGCGCCGAACAGGACCGCGTCGGCCTCCCGGGCCAGCTTGAGGGTGGACTCGGGCAACGGATGGCCGTGCGCCTCGTAGGCGGCGCCGCCGACCAGGGCGGATTCCATCTCGAACTTCAGGTCGAGCACGTCGAGTACGCGGATCGCCTCGGCGACGATTTCGGTGCCGATGCCATCACCGGGAAGGACTGCGATTTTCATGTTGTCTTGGATTGCTGGATAAATGGAAAAGGCTCAGGCGTCGAGCATCGTGTGCGCAAGCCACGGCTTGCGGGCAAGGCGCTCGGCCTCGAACGCCTTGATCCGGTCCTTGTGGCGCAGCGTCAGGCCGATGTCGTCCAGCCCGTTCATCAGACAGTACTTGCGGAACGCCTGCACCTCGAACGGCAGTTCGACCCCATCGGGCTTGACGACCACCTGGCGCTCCAGGTCGATGGTCAGGCTGTAGCCGGGGAAGGCGAAGGTTTCGTCGAACAGCCGCGCCACCTGCGCCTCGGGCAGCACGATCGGCAGCAGGCCGTTCTTGAAGCTGTTGTTGAAGAAGATGTCGGCGTAGCTCGGCGCGATGATGGCGCGGAACCCGTACTGGTCGAGCGCCCAGGGCGCGTGCTCGCGCGACGACCCGCAGCCGAAGTTCTTGCGCGCCAGCAGCACCGACGCACCCGCGTAGCGCGGCTGGTTCAGCACGAAATCGGGGTTGGGCCGGCGCGTCGCCGGGTCCTGGCCCGGGAAGCCCGGGTCGAGGTAGCGCCACTCGTCGAACAGGTTGGGGCCGAAGCCGGTCTTCCTGATCGACTTCAGGAACTGCTTCGGGATGATCGCGTCGGTGTCGACGTTCTCGCGGTCCATCGGGGCGACGAGGCCCTTGTGGAGGATGAATTTCTGCATGGGTCTCTCCTTCGGATCAGGCGAACTGGCGGACGTCGACGAAATGGCCGTGCACCGCCGCAGCCGCCGCCATCGCCGGGCTGACCAGGTGGGTGCGGCCGCCCGCGCCCTGCCGGCCCTCGAAATTGCGGTTGCTGGTGGAGGCGCAGCGCTCGCCGGGCTCCAGGCGGTCGGCGTTCATCGCGAGGCACATCGAGCAGCCGGGCTCGCGCCACTCGAAGCCCGCGGCCTTGAAGACCTGGTCTAGCCCTTCGCGCTCGGCCTGTTCCTTCACCAGGCCCGAGCCCGGCACCACCATCGCCAGCTTGACGTTCTTGGCGACTTTCTGGCCGATTTTCTTCACGATGGCGGCGGCTTCGCGCATGTCCTCGATGCGGCTGTTGGTGCACGATCCGATGAACACCTTGTCGACGAAGATGTCGTTCATCGGCTTGTTGGGCTCCAGGCCCATGTAGGTCAGGGCGCGCTCGATGGCGCCGCGCCTGCTGGCGTCCTTCTCCCGGTCGGGGTCGGGCACGCGGCCGTTGATCTCGACCACCATCTCGGGCGAGGTGCCCCAGGTCACCTGCGGCGGGATCTGCGCGGCGTCGAGCTCGACCACGAGGTCGAAGTGCGCGCCGGGATCGGATTGCAGCGTCCGCCAGTAGGCGACGGCCTGCTCCCACTCGACGCCGACGGGCGCCAGCGGGCGGTCCTTGACGTAGGCGATGGTCTTCTCGTCCACCGCCACCAGCCCGGCGCGCGCGCCGGCCTCGATCGCCATGTTGCACACCGTCATGCGGCCTTCCATGCTGAGCTCGCGAATCGCCGAGCCGGCGAACTCGATCGTGTAGCCGGTGCCACCGGCCGTGCCGATCCGGCCGATGACGGCCAGCACGATGTCCTTGGCGGTGCAGCCGAGCGGCAGCCGGCCCTCGACCTTGACCAGCAGGTTCTTGGCCTTCTTGGCCAGCAGCGTCTGCGTCGCCATCACGTGCTCGACCTCGCTGGTGCCGATGCCGTGCGCCAGCGCGCCGAAGGCGCCATGGGTGGAGGTGTGCGAGTCACCGCACACCACCGTCATGCCCGGCAGCGTGGCGCCCGACTCGGGCCCGATCACGTGCACGATGCCCTGGCGACGGCTCAGGAACGGGAAGAACGCAGCCGCGCCGAACTCGGCGATGTTGTGGTCCTGCGTGGTGATCTGCTCCTTGCTGACCGGGTCGGTGATGCCGTCGTAGCCCAGCTCCCAGTGCGTGGTCGGCGTGTTGTGGTCGGCGGTGGCGACCACCGAGCTGACGCGCCAGAGCTTGCGGCCGGCCTCGCGCAGGC
>JAQGLP010000212.1 GCA_028292835.1 Variovorax sp. | reverse complement strand
TCCCGCAGCAGGATGGTTTCGTTGTCGCGTGTCACCTTGGCGGTGCCCTTGACAACCACCCAGTGCTCGGCGCGGTGGTAATGCATTTGCAGCGACAGCTTGGCGCCGCACTTGACGGTCAGGCGCTTGACCTGGAAGCGCGGACCCGCGTCCATGCTGTCGTAGGCCCCCCAGGGTCGCGCCACCCGGCGATGCTCGGTTGCCGCAGGCAGGCCGGCTGCCTCCAGGGCGGCCACGGCGCTTTCGATCTGCCCGATGCCTTGCGCGCTCGCGACCAGCACCGCATCGGGCGTGTCGATGATGATCAGGTCGTCCGTGCCCAGCGCCACGACAGGGCGCAACGGGGCGCGCACGCAGGTGTTGCGAGAGTTCAGCGCGCTGGCCTCGCCGGTCAGGCGATTGCCTTCGGCATCCGGAGGCGTCAGCTGCGCGGCCGCATGCCAGTTGCCCACATCGCTCCAGGCCCCCGTGAAATGAACGGTGGCAATGTTGTCGTGCTTGGCCAGGATCGCGGTCTCGAAGCGCTCGCTGCGGCAGCGTTCGTACAGGGCTGCGGGAAGCCGCGAAAACTCCTCGTCCACCGCCAGCGCCTCGACCGCCTGCTGACAGGCCTCAAGGATGTCGGGCGCGTGCGTCCGGACGGCCTCGATCAGCGTTTGCGCCTGCATCAGGAAGATGCCGGTGCTCCAGAGGTGCGTGTTCTCCAGCAGCAGCGAGCGCGCCAGCTCGGCGTCAGGGCGGTCAACGAACCTCGCGTTCGCCGATGCCGATCGCCCGGCGTAGCCATGGGTCGTGCTCGGATACCCGGGCGTCACGCCAAACGCCACGATGGCGCCGTTGCGCGCGGCCTCGAGGCCCTGCCCGACGGCTTCCGAGAATTGCCCGGCGTCCGGGATGTGATGGTCGGGCGGCATGAACAGCAGCAGGGCCTGCGGCTCGGCGAGCAGCGCCGCAATGCACATCGACGCGGTGGCGCCGCGATGGACAGGCTCCAGCAACTGGCGCCCCTTGACATGGGTGCCCTCCATCGCTTCGCGCACGAGAAAGCGGTGTTCCTCGGCGCCGATGCAAATCAGCGGCGTCGCCGGCTCCATCGCCCGCACGCGTTCGAGCGTCAGGTCGAGCAGACTGCGGCCCTCGACCAACGGAACGAACTGCTTGGGCCAGGACTTTCGGGAAACCGGCCAAAGGCAGACTTGCGCTGAGCACAGCAGCACGGGTTGGATCGGCATTGTCATGGCCTGGCAGCGGCCGGATCCGACCGAAAGAAAATGTTCAGCAGGGATTTCATGGGATATTCCAAGAAGTGGTACACCAGAAATTAACACAAAAGAATACATTTGGGTGATATCGCTTGCAGTTTGCAACGACATTTCAAGGCATCTGGCGTGCTGAGCTTGGGTTCGGGGGGCTTCGCGTCCCGGGACCGGGCCGCGAACTGGAATGGGATAATTCCCAGTCCGGCCCCGCGAGGCGGCGGCTGCTCATCACTCAGGAAACTCCATGATCCTCGTCACCGGAGGTGCCGGTTTTATTGGCGCCAATTTTGTACTCGACTGGCTCGCGCAGGGCGACGAGGGCATCCTCAACCTCGACAAGCTGACCTACGCGGGCAATCCCGAAACGCTGGCGTCGCTCGCGGGCGACCCGCGGCATGTCTTCGTGCAGGGCGACATCGGCGATGGCGCCCTGGTCCAGCGCCTGCTGGCCGAGTACCGGCCGCGCGCTGTGGTCAACTTCGCGGCCGAATCGCATGTCGACCGCTCGATTCACGGCCCGGAAGACTTCGTGCAGACCAACGTGCTGGGCACCTTCCGGCTGCTGGAGGCGGTGCGCGGCCATTGGAGCGCGTTGCCGGCCGACCAGAAAACGGCCTTCCGTTTCCTGCATGTGTCGACCGACGAGGTATACGGCACGCTGGGAGCTACCGAGGCCGCCTTCACGGAAGAGCATCCCTACGAGCCCAACAGCCCGTACTCGGCCAGCAAGGCCGCGAGCGATCATCTGGTGCGCGCCTGTCACCACACCTACGGCCTGCCGGTGCTGACCACCATCTGCTCGAACAACTACGGGCCGTTCCACTTCCCCGAGAAACTGATCCCCCTGATGATCGTCAACGCGCTCGCCGGCAAGCCGCTGCCGGTGTACGGCGACGGCATGCAGGTGCGCGACTGGCTTTACGTGCGGGACCACTGCAGCGCCATCCGCCGCGTGCTGGAAGGCGGGCGGCTGGGCGAGACCTACAACGTCGGCGGCTGGAACGAGAAGCCCAACATCGAGATCGTCAACACCGTCTGCGCGTTGCTCGACGAACTGCGGCCGCGCGCCGACGGCCAGAGCTACCGAACGCAGATCACGTACGTTACCGACCGCCCGGGCCACGACCGCCGCTACGCCATCGACGCGCGCAAGCTCGAACGCGAGCTGGGCTGGAAGCCGGCCGAGACCTTCGACACCGGCATCCGCAAGACGGTCGAGTGGTACCTGGCCCATGGCGAATGGGTGCGCAACGTGCAGACCGGCGTCTACCGCGAGTGGCTGCAAAAGCACTACGACACGGCGCCCGCCGGCGCCGAGGCGGCAGCATGAGGCTGCTTTTGCTCGGCAAGGGCGGCCAGGTCGGCTGGGAACTGCAGCGCAGCCTGGCGCCGCTGGGCGAGCTGGTGGCGCTCGACTTCGACAGCACCGAACTGCATGCCGACTTCAGCCGCCCAGATCAGCTGGCCGAGACCGTGCTCAAGGTGCGCCCTGACGTGGTCGTCAATGCCGCCGCCCACACGGCCGTCGACAAGGCCGAGAGCGAACCCGAACTGGCGCGCTGTCTCAACGCCACAGCGCCCGGCGTGGTGGCCGAAGCGGCGCAGCGGATTGGCGCGCTGATGGTGCATTACTCGACCGATTACGTGTTCGACGGCAGTGGCGACCGGCCCTGGCGCGAGGAGGACGCCACCGGCCCGCTGAGCGTCTACGGCCGAACCAAGCTCGAAGGCGAGCAACTGGTTGCGCGCCACTGCGAGCGGCACCTGATTTTGCGCACCAGCTGGGTCTATGCCGCGCGCGGCGGCAACTTTGCCAAGACCATGCTGCGCCTTGCCAGGGAGCGCGAGCGCCTGACGGTGATCGACGACCAGTTCGGCGCGCCGACCGGCGCCGAGCTCTTGGCCGATGTGACCGCCCATGCCCTCCGCGACACGCTGCGCGACCCCGCCAAGGCCGGCCTCTACCATTTGGTGGCAGGTGGCGAAACCTCGTGGCACGGCTATGCGCGTTTCGTGCTCGAACAGGCCGAGGCGGCCGGGATTGAACTCAAAGCTGGCCCCGAGGCTGTCGATGCGGTGCCGACCAGCGCCTTTCCAAC
>JAQGLP010000171.1 GCA_028292835.1 Variovorax sp. | reverse complement strand
GGCGGTCCAAGGCGCTCAGGACCACCGGGCTGGCCTCGGCGTGCGACAGCAGCAGCGCCAGGGCGCGGGCGTGCGTGTCGTGGTCCCGGCCCTCATGCGCCACGCGGACCTCGGTGGCGAGCTGGCGGGGCGTCATGCCGGCATCCCTGCCCAGCGAAACAGGCTCACCCACACGATCATCTGGCGCATGGCGTCCTTGGGATCGTGGCGGTCGAACTGGCGGGCGACAGCCAGGTGCTCGGCGCGGGTGCGAGGGGCGCGCAACGTGCGGTTCATGGCTTGGCTCCGGTCAGGGCGTCGTAGAGGGCTTCGCACTGGCTGCCGGCGATGCCGCGGGCGTTGGCGATCGTGGCCAGCTCTCCCGCCGTGTCGTCAGCCCGCTGGAACAGTCCGGCATGCAGATCGCGGTCGGCTTCGGCTGGCGCGCAGACAACGGCAGCGGCGGGATCAGCGCTCCGGCGGGCGGCGGTGGCGGCGTCGAGGTCGTCGCGCAGCTTGCCAGCGCTGTCGCGCTCACGGCGCACAGCAGCACCAGCAGCAGCGAGCTTGGTTGCGGTTTCACGATTGGAGTCTCCTTGCCGCTCCAGGCGGCGCTGGGTTTCCTTGGCGGAGGTCTCGGCGGCCTGGCGATCGCGCTCCACCCAGCCGGCGCGCTCGATCGTCTTGCCGTCCTCGATCAGGCTGATGCGCCAGGCGGCGACCGCGGCCAGGATCGCCAGCACCATGCCGGCGACGATCAGGGCCTTGGCCCAGACCGGGATGAGGCTCATGGCTCCTACTTCCCGTCGGGCCGCTTGTCGAGTCCACGCTCGGCCAACATCGCGGCCACGTCGTCGACGTGCAGGCAGTCCACCATGCAAGCCATGGCGTTCGGCGGCTGGATCGGCGCGATGTAGCCGTTGCAGTAGTCGTTGCCGGGGACGGCACTGTGCAGCACGCCGAAGGCCGTCACATTTCCGCCGTTGTCGACCATGACGATCTTGTCGCCGTTCTTGGCCTCGCGGCCGTTCCTGTAGTGCATTGCCTTGCTCCTGGGTTGTGGCCGTTCAGGCCGGGACGATGCCGCCCACGGTGCCGGCGGCGCTGATGGTGATGACGCGGTTGCGCGTCTGGATCGGCATGCGCGTGCTCACGTGCACCCAGCGGCCGAACTCATGGATCAACTGGCCGATACCCAGCGCGTCGGCGTGCTCGGCCAGCTCGGTGGCCACTGCGAAGGGGGTGCCGAAGCTCGGAGCCTTGAAGTCAACGGCCATCGCCTTGGGGTGGTCGCTGGTGTCAGCGCTGCCGATCGCGCGGTTCAAGGCGATGCAGCGGTAGCCGCTGGTGACGATGATCGGCACGCCCAGGTGGGCGCGGATCTTCTCCATCAGGTCGGCCGTCAGCTTGGCCTGCGGCAGCAGGCTGTCGGGCAGCGAGTTGTCGATGCCGCGGTGGGCCGTGGCCGTGAACTCGTCCAGGCTGAAGTGCGGCGACAGGTTCATGCCGCACGCCCCGGAAGCCGGCCACACATGCCGTTGGCCTTGGCCAGCAACGCCTTGAGCATGCCGGGGGTCATCACCAGGCACCCGCCCTCGGTGGCGCAGCGAAACTCTTGCCCATCCGCCATCAGGTACATCTCGGCTTGCACCGGATCCCACTGCTTCTCGGCGGCTTGGGCGAAGGCGGCGACCGGGCCGATGACGAAGGCGATCGCCACCAGCGAGCCCACGGCAGCCAGCGGCCAGCCGGTGTAGAACGGTGTCGGCGTGTCCTCGGCGCGCCGGCGCTGGAACAACTGCGGCACCTTGCCGGTCGCCCAGTGCACCGCCGTCGTCAGCTGGATGAAGGCGAAGCTCGCCAGCAGCGCAATCCAGACCCAGTAGGGTGTTTCCCCTGACGCCCAGCTCACCTCGTCGGGCATCAGCATGGGCATCACCGGGGCGCCGAAAACCAGGCCGCTCGCCACCAGCTCGAAGATGAAGGCCCAGCGCACTTCTCGGTGCGTGTCGTTGTCCGTCTTGACCAGGCGGCAGAAGCTGCACCACATCAGCACGGCGCCGAGCACGAGTTGCAGAATCAGAAGGATGGGGATCATTGGCCGGTTCCTCGCTGGCCGCCGGTTAAAAAGGCGCGGACTTTAGCGGCCATCCACTCCAGCGCCAGGTCGATCAGGTCGGTGAACTTGGTCTTGGCCAGCCCCAGTGCGAAAGCGACCGGGATCAGCGCGATGTTGGCGGGCATGTCGGTGTACTTGGTCACCACCCAGATGCAGGGGCCGGTCAGCAGCAGCGCCACCGTGGTGCCCATCGCCAGGAACTTGATGCCGTACCAGCGCGGTGCGCTCTCGGCTGGCGGCCTCTTGGACAGCGCCGCAGCAGCACCGACACCGGCGGCGAACACCACCAGCGCATAGGGGCCCAACACCGGGCCCAGCAGCGCGATCGCCGCGGCCAGCAGGCTGAAGGAAACGGGTCCGGGTTCGGTCATAAAAAAGCACCTCCGCCGGAGTCAGGGCCGGAAAGAAAAAAGCCCCCCGGCGATGAGCCGGAGGGCGAAGTGATGGTGCAGCGACCATCCCCAAAGAATCATTGCGGCAACCCTTCGGATTTACGGGGTCGCGGGTAGCCCGCGCGGGGGCTGCCTACCCCGCAGGGCCCGCTGTGTCGCAGCTGCTGCGACTACCGTTTGCTGCCTTGCTCGCTTACCCGACGGCGGCAGCGGATCGAGGAAACACCGGGCGAGCTCCGTGATGGTCGGCGGCCTGCCAGTGACAGGGGCGGGCGGCGCTTGACGCAACGGCCGGGATCTCCCAGCCCGGGATTTACAGGGCGGTCCGCCCAGTCCCTGCGTATCTTCCGCCCGGCTTCTCCGCCGGTAACTGAAACCCTTGGGGGTGACGACTGGGGGTCGAACCCAGGACCATCGGGACCACAACCCGAGGCTCTACCACTGAGCTATCGTCACACCAAAGGGCTGTAGGCGAGCGCCCACAAAAAAGCCCCGGACTGTGTAGGCCGAGGCTGATGTTCGCTTGCTGCTGTCCGATGAAGCGGCTGAGGATTCCTTCCCCACGCCGCAACTCGCCGAGACGAAATTTAGCTCACCTGTGCGCTTCATGCAAGGCTTTGCCTACAAAAGCACATCAATTTGGTCCTACTGGCGCGAATCAGCACCGTCCTACGCCGGCTGGTCAGGTGGGTTTTCCGGCGCCCCTGCGGCTGTGTCGTCGTAGTCCGACAGGCACTTCACGCTGTCCATGGTCGCCAGCAGGTTCCTTCGCAGTGCCGCTGCTTGCGTCGCGTGCGGGTAGTGGCGCAGCGCGCGGGAGCAGCGCATATGCTCGTCGCCCTCGTCGCCGAACTGCTCGATCTTCACGGGACCGGCCCACAGGATGGCCTCGCCGTCCATCGCGTACGTCTCGCCGCGCTCTTCGGCCGGCGTGTGGTTCGGGTCCGACTGAACTGTCAGCCGCCCCACGACGTCCGCGTCCTGCGCGATCGGCCGCCCCAGGTATCGCTCGATGGCCTGCTGCAGGTTGTCATCCAGCTCCT
>JAQGLP010000169.1 GCA_028292835.1 Variovorax sp. | reverse complement strand
CGGGATTTCCCGTCCACCGCGGGCTCGAAGATGCTCGAAGGTTATATGTCGCCCTTCGACGCGACCACCGTCGCGCGCCTCTCGCAAGCCGGTGCCGTGACCCTGGGCAAGCTCAATTGCGACGAGTTCGCCATGGGCTCGTCGAACGAGAACTCCGCCTACGGCGTGGCGCGCAATCCCTGGGACACCGCGCGCATTCCCGGCGGCTCCTCCGGCGGCAGCGCCGTGGCGGTGGCGGCGCGGATGGCGCCGGCGGCCACCGGCACCGACACCGGCGGCTCGATCCGCCAGCCGGCATCGTTCTGCGGCATCACCGGCATCAAGCCGACCTACGGCCGCGCCTCGCGCTACGGCATGGTGGCCTACGCCTCCAGCCTCGACCAGGCCGGACCGATGGCGCGCTCGGCCGAGGACTGCGCGCTGCTGCTGTCGGCGATGTGCGGGCCCGATCCGGACCGCGATTCCACCTCGCTCGACTGCCCGGCCGAGGACTTCGGCCGCGCGCTGGGCGATTCGCTTGAGGGCCTGCGCATCGGCGTGCCCGAGGAGTTCCTGGGCGAGGGCGTGGCCCCCGGCGTGCGCGCCGCCATCGACGCGGCGCTCGCCGGCTACGAGAAGCTGGGCGCCCGCCGCGTGGCGGTCACGCTGCCGCGCACCGAGCTGTCGATCCCCGTCTACTACGTGCTGGCCGCGGCCGAGGCGTCGAGCAACCTGAGCCGCTTCGACGGTGTCAAGTTCGGCCACCGCGCCAGCGACTACCGCGACCTGGCCGAGATGTACGCCAGGACGCGCGCCGAAGGCTTCGGCGACGAGGTCAAGCGCCGCATCATGATCGGCACCTACGTGCTCAGCCACGGCTACTACGACGCCTACTACCTGCAGGCGCAGAAGGTGCGCCGCATGATCGCCGAGGACTTCCAGCAGGCGTTTCGCGAATGCGATGTGATCGCCGGCCCGGTCGCGCCGACCGTGGCCTGGAAGCTCGGCGAGCACGGCGGCGATCCGGTGGCCGACTACCTGGCCGACATCTTCACGCTGCCCGCGTCGCTCGCCGGCCTGCCCGGCATGAGCCTGCCGGCGGGCTTCGGCGAGCACGGCATGCCGGTCGGCCTGCAGCTGATCGGCAACTACTTCGGCGAAGCGAAGCTGCTGAACGCCGCGCACCGCTTCCAGCAGGCGACCGACTGGCACTGCCGCCAGCCCGTCGCGGCCGGCGCGGGACCCTCCACGGTCGCCCAGAGCGTTTGACCACCATGAGCCAGCAACAAGCCACCACCGAACAGATGCAGCGCGGCCGCCCGACCGGCCCGCTGGTGCAGGGCTACGAGGTCGTGATCGGCTTCGAGACGCACGCCCAGCTCTCCACCGCCAGCAAGATCTTCAGCCGCGCCTCCACCGCCTTCGGTGCCGAGCCCAACACGCAGGCCTGCGCGGTCGACTTGGCGCTGCCCGGCACGCTGCCGGTCATGAACCGGGGCGCGGTCGAGCGCGCCATCAAGCTCGGCCTCGCGCTGGGCTCCTACATCGCGCCGCGCAGCGTGTTCGCGCGCAAGAACTACTTCTACCCGGACCTGCCCAAGGGCTACCAGATCAGCCAGTTCGAGATCCCGGTGGTGCAGGGCGGCGCAGTCAGCTTCTTCGTGGGCGACGCGCCCAGGACCGTGCGGCTGGTGCGCGCGCACCTGGAGGAAGACGCCGGCAAGTCGCTGCACGAGGGACTGGAGACGCACGAGACGCTCGGCATTGGCCAGTCGGGCATCGACCTGAACCGCGCCGGCACGCCGCTGCTGGAGATCGTGACCGAGCCCGACATGCGCTCCAGCGCCGAGGCCGTGGCCTACGCCCGCGAACTGCACAAGCTCGTGACCTGGATCGGGATCTGCGACGGCAACATGCAGGAGGGCAGCTTCCGCTGCGACGCCAACGTGTCGGTGAGGAAGCCCGGCGAGGCGCTCGGTACGCGGCGCGAGATCAAGAACTTGAACAGCTTTCGCAACATGGCGCAGGCGATCGACTACGAGATCCGCTGGCAGATCGGCGAGATCGAGGACGGCCGCGCCATCCAGCAGGCCACCGTGCTGTTCGACCCCGACACCGGCGAGACGCGCGCCATGCGCACCAAGGAAGACGCGGCCGACTACCGCTACTTCCCCGACCCGGACCTGCCGCCGCTGGCGATCGCGCCCGAATGGATCGAGCGCGTGCGTGCCGACATGCCCGAGCTGCCGCGCGCGATGGCCGAGCGCTACGGACGCGAGCACGGCCTGTCAGCCTACGACGCGGCGCAGCTCACGCAAAGCCCGGCCCTGGCGCGCTACTTCGACGCCGTGGTCGCCGCCGGCGCGGAGCCCAAGCCCGCCAGCAACTGGATCACGGGCGAGGTCGCGCGCCGGCTCAACGCGCAGGAGATCGGCATCGAGGCCGCGCCCGTCACGCCGGCGCAGCTGGCGCGGCTCGTCGCGCGCATCGCCGACGGCACCGTCTCCAACAACGCGGCGCGCCAGGTGTTCGACGC
>JAQGLP010000144.1 GCA_028292835.1 Variovorax sp. | reverse complement strand
TCGCGGAAGTGAAGGTGCGTCAGCTGCATCGCAAGGGCCACGAACTCTCGGCCGAAGAGATAGCCGCGATCCGCGATCCGGTGCTCAAGAGCTTCCAGGAGGAGAGCGACGCTTATCACTCCACGTCCGAGCTTTGGGACGACGGCATTCTCGACCCGGTCGACACGCGCAACGCGCTCGGCATGGCGATCGTCGCCTCGCTCAATGCACCTTTTGCAAGCGACACCGGCTACGGTGTGCTCCGGCTCTGAGGCAGGACAAGGCAAAGGCAGGACACAAGACCCCATGATCACGATCGACGAAGACACGACCATCGGTGATGCCTTCTTTCGGGCTGCCGAGACCTACGCGGACAACGCCTTTCTCGCCGTGCCGGCCAACCCCGCGCGCGTCTATGGGGCCGAAGGTGTGGAGATCAGCTACCGCCAGGGGGCGCAGTGCGTCAGGCGGCTGATGCAGGTCTATGCCGGCGCGGGCTACGGTGTAGGGCATCGCATCGGACTGCTGCTGGAGAACCGACCCGAGCACCTGCTGCACAAGCTTGCGATGAACGCACTGGGGGTTTGCTGTGTGCCGCTCAATCCGGACCATCGGCCAGGGGAACTGGCCTTCGTGATCGATCATGCGCAGGTGGACCTTGTCGTGGCTGTCGAGTCGCTTGAAAGCCTCCTGCGCAGCGCTCTTGTCGAGTCCGAGAAGCAACCGGCCGTGGTACGTCTGGCTGCCTTCGAGCAAACTCTGCAACCGCTGGCGCATCCTGCAGCGTCCACTACGCCTGAAGGTCAAACGCCCGCCAGCGTGCTCTACACGAGCGGCACCACGGGACGCCCCAAGGGCTGCGTGCTGTCGCACCGCTACGAACTCGCGGCAGGCGCGTGGTATGCGACGCGTGGCGGCCTGTCCAGCTTCGGCGAGGCCTGCGAACGCCTCTACAACCCGCTGCCGGTCTTCCACGTCAACGCGTCAATTTTTTCTTTCTTCTGCGTGATGCTCAAGGGCAACTGCCAAGTGCAGACCGACCGTTTCCAGACCTCGCGCTGGTGGACCGAGGTGCGCGAGTCGCGTGCCACCGTCGTGCACTACCTCGGCGTGATGGTGCCGATGCTGCTGGGTCAGCCGGCGAGCCCGCAAGACCGCAACCATGCCGTGCGCTTTGCCATCGGGGCCGGTGTCGAGCCGCAGCGGCATGCCACATTCGAAGAACGCTTCGGCTTTCCCCTGATCGAGATCTGGGGCATGACCGAGATGGTCCGTGCCTTGATCGACAACCAGGCGCCACGCCAGGTCGGCACGCGAGCCTTCGGTCGTGCGCAGCCGGGCGTCGAGGTGCGGGTGGTCGACGATGCCGACATCAACGTGCCCGACGGCAGCGACGGCGAGATGGTGATCCGCCATTCGGCCGAAACGCCGCGCAAGGACTTCTTCAGTGGCTATCTCGACGACCCGATCGCCACCGAGCAGTCCTGGCGCGGCGGCTGGTTCCACACGGGTGACATCGTCAATCGTGCGCCCGACGGCATGCTGCATTTCGTCGACCGGCGCAAGAACATCATCCGCCGCTCGGGCGAGAACATCGCTGCCGCCGAGGTCGAGGCGTTGCTGCAGACGCATCCGCTGGTCGACCAGGTGGCGGTGCTCGCGGTGCCGGACGAGATTCGCGAGGAAGAGGTGCTCGCCTGCATCGTGCTGCGTGCAGAGGCGCACGACGATGTCGATGCCGCGGTGCGCACACTCTTCGATTTCTGCAATGCGAAGCTTGCCTACTACAAGGCGCCCGGCTGGGTCTGGGTGACCGATCGCATCCCGACCACCGCAACGCAAAAGATTCAGAAGCACCAGATCTTTCCGCAAGGCGTCGACCCGCGTGGACTCGTCGGCATGCGCGACCTGCGGAACTGGAAGAAGCGAGGCGCGCCGGCTCAGGCCTGATATCGCACCACGCAAGAAGCTGGAGACACACATGGGCTGGCATTACGAGGATTTCGAGCCGGGACACGTCATCGAGACGCCAGGACGCACCGTCACCGAGGCCGACATCGGCGCATTCGCAGGCGTGAGCGGCGACTTCAACTCGCTGCACACGAACGAGGTGTTCGCGGTGGAGTCCGGCGTGGGCGGGCGTATCGCGCATGGGCCTATGGTGCTCGGCATGGCTTTCGGCCTGGGCGCGCGCGCAGGATTGTTCGACGAGACCGTCCTGGGCCTGCTCGGCGTGCAATGGACCTTCCAGGCACCTGTGCGCCCGGGGGATACCTTGCGTGCTTCCATCGCGGTGCTCGAGATGCGGCCGACACGCAAGCCGGATCGCGGGATCGTCAGCCTGCGCTTCGACCTGCGCAACCAGCACCGCGTGCAGGTGCAGACGGGGCATTGCCAGATCATGTTCAAGCGTCGGCCGGTCGCGGCCTGAGGCAACAGGAAACGATCGGCCATGCCGCTGCCTCCGCTGTTCCGCGAGACACTGTCGATCCCGGTGATCGGCTCGCCGATGTTTCTCGTATCGTTCCCACCGCTGGTCACCGCGCTCTGCAAGGCGGGCGTGGTCGGCACGTTCCCGCACGTCAATGCCCGGCCCACCGCGCAGCTCGACGAATGGCTCACCGGCATAGAGCGCGACCTGGCTGCACACCGGATGGCGCATCCGCAAGACCTTGTCACCCCCTATGGCATCAACCTGATCGTGCACCGCACCAATCTCCGCTTCGAGCCGGACCTCGAGGTGGTGGTGGCCCACCGGGTGCCGTTCGTCATCACGTGCCTCGGCAATCCAGCGCCGGTGGTGGAGGCGGTCCGTGCCTACGGCGGTACGGTGTTCTGCGACGTGACCAGCGCCGACCATGCGCGCAAGTCGGTGCGCGCGGGCGTCGACGGGCTGATCTGCGTCGGCGCCGGGGCCGGCGGTCATGCCTCGAGTCAAAGCGCGTTTTCGCTGGTGCGCGAAATCCGTGAGTTCTGGGACGGCTGCCTGGTGCTCGGCGGGGCCATCAACGATGGCTACCAGGTTCGCGCTGCGGAGGTGCTCGGCGCCGACCTCGCCTACATGGGGACGCGGTTCCTCGCCACGCGCGAATCGCAGGCACAGGACGCCTACAAGCGGATGGTGGTCGAGTCGGGCGTGGCCGACCTCGTCTATACCGATCGATTCTCGGGTGTCCCAGCCAACTTCCTGCGCGCCTCGATCGAGCGCTTCGGCATCGACGTCGCCACCCTGCCGCCCAAGAAGCCGGACATGGCCTCGCTTACCGACACCAAAGCGCGCTTGTGGAAGGACCTCTGGAGCGCAGGGCAGGGCGTGGCGACAATCCACGATATCCCGGCAGTGGCCGACCTGGTCGCTCGCATCGCGGCCGAGTACCGCGCCGCCTGCGCGATACCACCGAGTTCCGCGCTCGGAGCTCGTTGAGCCATGCCTTTTTCGAAGCCCATCGATTTCTGGTTCGACTTCGCGTCGCCCTATGGCTACTTCATGTCCGAGAAGATCGACGAAGTGGCCGCGCGTCATGGCCGCAGCGTTCGCTGGCGCCCAGTGCTGCTGTTCGCGGTATTGCGCGCGCTCGACCTGCCTGCGCCGCTGGGCAGCACGGTCAAGCGCGACTACTTGCTGCATGATTTCGA
>JAQGLP010000139.1 GCA_028292835.1 Variovorax sp. | reverse complement strand
CAGTGCCAAGTACAACCACATCGAGCCGAAATAATTAGACTCCATGGGCGACACTATAGAACACAAATTCGGCAAGGGGAATTCCCAGCATCCTGTTGGCGGCATTGCCGCGGGCGAAGGATTGATCAAGGCGACCTACGAAGCCATTCGGAATTCCCCGCACTGGGACTCCAGCATGCTGATCATCACCTATGACGAGCATGGGGGCTTCTACGATCATGTTGCGCCCGGCCCGGCCAAGCCCTCCGGCTCGAAGGGCAGCGAACATGGTTTCATGTTCGATCAGCTGGGAGTGCGCGTTCCGGCCGTTATCGTCTCGCCCTTGATTGCGAGAGGGACGGTCGAGCACCGGCTTCTCGAGCACTGCTCGGTGATCAAGACCGTGTGCCAGCTGTTCAACGTTCCGTTCCTCAAGCATTGCCGCGATCTCACCTCGATCTGCGGGCTGCTTCACCTCGCAGACCTGCCTGCGGCGCGAACCGATACGCCGGCGCGACTGCCGCCGGTCGTCGTCAGCGACTTCAAGCCCGCACAGCCGTCTCCCGGTGGCGGCGGCGATCTCACAGGGCATGGTGTTCCCAAGGACCACGCTGCCGCGGGCACGCCTGGTGCGATGGGGCTGCAAGCGGCGCGGGTCCCCAGGGAGTTCACGGCGGGTTTCGGGAGCCGGTCGCTTCTCTCCGTGAACCCGCCAGACAGCATGGTGGCGACGACGCTGCGCGTGGCGGCTGTCCGCGACATGGCGCTCGAGCCCCAGCGCAAGGCGGAGATCGCTGCGCGCGTCACGGCAATCAAGACAGGTGAGGAGGCCGTCGTCTACATCAAGGAGGTGGATGCCAAGCTCAAGGCTGCTGGACACCACTGAAGGAACCTGCGAGGTACCGATTCCTTCCTGGCACACCCTTCCACGGATTCACCTAGCCGGTCCTTCTGATCGACCGGGTGACCTCGTATTTCGAATTCGAGCCGCAACCGGTCGGCGAATCGGTGCCCGGATGAACGGTCACGACGGAATTCATTTTGTGGTTGCCGGTCTTGAAGCGCAGGTCACAGCCGGAGAAATCGACCTGCTCCACGGCGACCAAGCCGTCGCAATCCTGGAATAGGAACGCCCCAACCTTGCTCAGAACGAAGCCGGCCGCCATAGCGAAAGCCCGGCGCAAGGCTCTCGTGGCAGTCCTGGCCAGCAACGGGCTTGATGGCGTTCACGCCGCGATTGTCAGCGCCGTGGAGCCCGAGTCGGCATGCTCGACGTGCTGCGCACCGATCTGGCTGGCAGCGGCAACAGCGAAGGCAAAAGGCACGTGAATCAACAGGCTGCTGGCCAGCCCGTCAGCCCGACCCGGGATAACTGCTGGGCCTGAGCAGGCTGTTGGTATGCGGTCAATAAACCACGTCCTTGAGTACCGGCCAGTGAACTGACAGCCTACGTTCCCACGTACATGAACGTGGGAACGCAATGACAGACGATCTGGAAGATCTCAAGCGGCGGCTGGTAGTCGGGCACAAGCGCGATGGGCGCAGCGTGTATGACGAGGCTGCCAAGTCCGAGTTGGTGGCGCTGTGCATGCAACCGGGCGCATCGGTGTCGCGGCTGGCGCGCGTGTGCGGGGTCAACGCCAACCAGGTCGGACGCTGGCTGCGCGAGCACGGCCAGGTTCGCCGACGCAAGCCCGTCGCCATGGCAACGCCCGCGTCGGCGGCATTCATCGCGATGCCGGTGATCCCAGCGGCGTCGACGCCTGCCGGTCGCGACGACAGCGCTGTGGCTGCGATCAGTTTGCAGGCGCGCCTGCCCAATGGCGTGGCGATCGACCTTCGTGGCGTGGATGCGCGAAGCGTCGGCGATGTGATCGAGGCACTGGGGAGGTTGCGGTGTTCCGCCTCGACGAAGGCCTGAAGGTCTACCTGCATCGTGCGCCAGTGGACTTCCGGCTCAATATCAACGGCCTGGCGGCATTGGTGCAGCAGGCCCTGGGGCTGGACCCGTTCGCCGCGTGCGTGTACGTATTCAGCAACCGTCGGCGCAACCGAGTGAAGGTGCTGGGCTGGGACCGCAACGGGTTCTGGCTGCTGCTCAAACGTCTGGAGGAGGACCGGTTCATCTGGCCAAGCGAGGCGGTGGTGCCGACGCTGACGGTGGAGCAGTTGCACTGGCTGCTCGAGGGCATCGACATCGGCGTGGTGCAGCGGCATCCAAAGCGCGTGTACGAGCGGGCAGGCTAGATCGGCTGCGGTGGTCATTTGCAATTGCTGCAGATCCGCATGGTGCTGCGCACCGGCACCCGGGACAATGCCGGCAGATGGTCAACATGCCCACGCTCGAAGAGTTCGCAGCCTTGCAGCAGGCGCTGGCCGATGCGCTGACGAAGAACGAGTCTCTCGCGGGTGAGCTGCGCGTGACGCGCACCGAGCGTGACTTGCTAAAGGAACAGCTCAACAAGTTCAAACGGCAGTTGTTCTCCGCCAGCAGCGAGGTGGCGGGGCAGCACCAGAAGGACATGTTCTTCAACGAGGCCGAGAGCCTCGGGGCGCAGGCCCAGCCGACGGCCGAAGAAACCGACGACGACAAGATCGAGGTGCCGGGCCACAAGCGTGCCAAGCGCGGGCGCCGGCCGCTGGATCCGGCGCTGCCGCGCGAAGTGGTGCGGCACGAATTGCCCGAGAGCGAGCGCGTGTGCCCACACGACGGCGCGGCCTTGCGCGAAATCGGCGTGGAAGCCAGCGAGCAGTTGGACATCATCCCGCAGCAGGTGCGCGTGATCCGCCATGAGCGCGTGAAGTACGCGTGCCCGTGCTGCGACGGCACGGTGCGCCTGGCCGCGCGCCCTGCGCAGGCGATCCCCAAGGGGCTGTTCACCGAAAGCGCGCTGGCCTGGATCGCCACGTCGAAGTACCTCGACGGGCTGCCGCTGTACCGGCAGGCGGCGCTGCTGGGTCGGTTCGGTGGCACCGACATCTCGCGCAACACGGTGGCCGGCAGCATCGTGCGCCTGGGGCAGTTGGTGCAGCCGGTGGTGAACCTGCTGCGCGACGAGCTCCTGGACGCGCCCCTCGTGTTCGGTGACGAGACCGAGCTGCAAGTGCTCAAGGAGCCGGGGCGCAGTGCGCAGGCCAAGAGCTATGTCTGGGCGCAGATGACGAATGGTTCCGGCAGGGACGGCACAGGACCACCAATCCGGCTATTCACCTACTCGCCCAGCCGCTCGACGAAGACGGCGATGGCGCTGTACGCCGGCATCCGCGAAGGAGCGGTCCTGATGACGGACGGCTACGACGTTTATGACGCGGTGGCCCGCACGCACCAGTTCGTACACCTGGGATGCTGGACGCATTGCCGACGCTACTTCCACGATGCGCTGCAGGCATTGCCCAAGGAACAGCGCGGACCGGGTCAGTTGGCCGCCCGGTTCATCGCGCTGATCGGGAAGTTGTACGAAGTGGAGGCGCAGGCCAAGCGCGAAAGCGTCGTCGCAAGCGAGCTCGGTCGGCGGCGCCAGCAGCACAGCGTCCCCGTGCTAGCCGACATCGAGGCGCTGTTGCTGGCCAACCTGCACGCCGTGCTGCCCAAGAGCCTGCTCGGGCAGGCGCTGCACTACCTCGCGTCGCAATGGAGCAAGCTCAATCGCTACGTTGAGGACGGGCGCTACAGCATCGACAACAACGTGCAGGAAAACGCGATCCGCCCATTCTGCGTCGGCAGGCGCAACTGGCTGTTCGCCGACACCGTGGCCGGCGCCAACTCCAGCGCGAACCTGTACGCGCTTCTGCAGACCTGCCAAGTCAATGGCATCGACGGCTATCGTTACCTGCGCGCGCTGTTCACCGCGTTGCCCAAGGCCCAGACGGCCGACGACTACGCTGCGCTGCTGCCCTGGCGCATCGACCTCACCTAACTCTGATCGGTTCCTACGCGTCCGCCGCCACCGTGGCAAGGGCGTGGTTTATTGACCGCATACAAACATTGCGCGCAGCGCGACGAGATGAGAGGCTGCGCCGTGGCGCACCAGCCAGTCCGGCACCGCCGCCGCCAACGCGCCCACCGCAGCGCACAGG
>JAQGLP010000119.1 GCA_028292835.1 Variovorax sp. | reverse complement strand
TGACGGTGACGTTGTCGTGTTCGACAGCAACGCAATCCTGCTTTACCTGGCGGAGAAATGCGGTCAGTTTCTTCCTGAAAACACGCCTGCGCAGCGCGCCCAGATGCTTTCCTGGCTGATGTTCGTCGCCAGTGGCATCGGTCCGTATTCGGGCCAGGCGGTGCACTTCAAGCATTTCGCACCGGAGCCCAAGGCCTATGCGGTGAACCGCTACGATTTCGAGGCTCAGCGGCACTGGAAGCTGGTCGATGCGCAGCTCGCCGCGCACCGCTACATGCTGGGCGACCGCTATACGCTCGTCGACATGGCCGTCTGGGGCTGGGCGCGGGCGGTGCCGTTCATCCTGGGCGCCGACGCATGGGACCAGCTTCCTCACGTCAAGCGCCTGCTCGACGAAATCAATGCCCGGCCCGCGGCACAGCGCGCCGAGGCACTCAAGCAACGGTTTGCCTTCAAGGCAGAGATGGACGACGAGGCGCGCAAGGTGTTGTTCCCGCAAAACGCCCGCCTGGCTGCCTAGCACCCAGGATCGCGACATGATCGACTTGTATTACTGGACCACGCCCAACGGGCACAAGATCACGATGTTCCTGGAGGAGGCAGGCCTGCCTTACCGGATCGTGCCCGTTCACATCGGCAAGGGCGAGCAGTTCGAGTCCCAATTCCTCAGCATTGCCCCGAACAACCGGATTCCAGCGATCGTTGACCACGCACCGGCCGATGGCGGCATGCCCCTGTCGATCTTTGAATCGGGAGCCATCCTGCTCTACCTGGCCGACAAGACGGGCCGGTTCCTGCCGAAGGACCTGCGGGGCCGCAACGTAGCCCTGCAGTGGCTGTTCTGGCAGATGGGCGGGCTCGGGCCGATGGCAGGCCAGAACCACCACTTTACGCAATACGCGCCCGAAAAAATTCCCTACGCGATCAAGCGCTATGTCAAGGAAACGGCGCGCTTGTACGCCGTATTGAACAAGCAACTGGCCGATGGACGCGATTTCATTGCCGGCGACTACTCGATCGCCGACATGGCCTCCTACCCTGGACAGTGCCGCATGAACGGCAGATGCAACGCCTGCAAGACTTTCCGTACCTGGCTGCATGGTTCGAACGGGTGCGCGAGCGCCCGGCCACCGTCCGTGCCTACGCGCGTGCGCAAGAGATCAACACCGCGCCGGTGGTCGACGAGGCTGCCAAGCAGGTGCTGTTCGGACAGGATGCCGCCACTATTCGCTGAGGACCATGATGCACATGCCCTACAAAGCTGCCTTGATCGTCGGCGCAGGCCCGGGTTTGGGTGCCAGTCTGGCACGCGCGTTCACGCGGGACGCCGGCATGCGCGTGGTCATGGCCGCGCGCCATCTCGACCGGCTCCAGCCGGTGGCCGATGCACTGGGCGCGACAGCCTTGCGCTGCGACGCCACCAGCGAAGCCGAAGTCGCCGCATTGTTCGACCGGGCTGGCGATGTTCTGGGTATGGCGCCTGACGTGGTGGTCTACAACGCCAGCCGCCGCGTACGCGGGGCCTTCGTCGATGTTGACGCCAACGAAGTCGCGCAGGCCGTGGCCGTCACCGCACACGGCGCGTTCGTTGTGGCACAGCAGGCGGCACGCCGCATGCTGCCGCAGGGCCAAGGTGCCCTCCTTTTCACTGGAGCTTCCGCCGGTGTCAAGGGCTTCGCGCATTCGGCCGCCTTTGCGATGGGCAAGTTTGCGCTTCGCGGCCTCGCCCAAAGCCTGGCGCGGGAACTCCATCCGCAAGGCATTCATGTGGGTCATTTCGTGATCGACGGGGCGATCCGTCCATCTTCCGGCAGTACGCCCTCTTCCCCAAACGCCTCGGATTCGCAACTTGACCCTGACGCCATCGCGCAAACATACCTGCACTTTCTTGCGCAGCCCCGCAATGCCTGGAGCTGGGAGATGGAACTCAGGCCCTGGGTGGAAAAATTCTAGAGGTGCATGGTTTCGGACGAGGTGGAGCGGAGCGCTTTTGAACGCCGAGCGGAAATCGAGATCGACGCTTCCTCCTCCAATCTGGAAAGAAGGCTTCCTGAATTCCCGGGCCTGAACCCCTAGACGACGATATGCGATAGCCGCGGTATGGCGATCATCAGCTCATGCGGCTGCACGCCGGGAGCCAACTCGATTTCGATGGTGGCCTCGTCCCCCCGCAAGTCGGGCGACCAGTACGTCTTCGCGTCGTCGCTGCGGTCTCCGGCATCGAGGTTGCGCTGGATGGTCGAGGAGATTTCATCGCCGGCAACTTCGAGCATTTTTCGGGGGCTGCCGCCATGGAAGCGAAAAACGGTCCCTGCCGGAATCTTTTGAACCAGCAGGCCCAGGCGCACGCCTTTCGCCCCGGTCGACCTGATGCGCAGCATCGCCACGCTGCCGCCACGGGGGGTGCCTTTCCACACCAGCAGGCGGGAAGTCTGTGAAACCGTGGCGGCCTGGGGCACGGCACGCGCGTCCCCCGCTTTGTAGGGAGCCACTGCGCGCGGCGTATCGGCGGTGTCCGCAACCGTGCCCTGCGCCGGACGCGGCTCGGGCACCACGATCAGCGGCACGTCCGCCGCCGCTTTAGCGGGTGCGTTGTCGATGGCGACCGTCCCGGCCTGGAGATCCCGGCTGCCGCAGCCCCACAGGATCAAAACCGCCGCCGAAGCGGCCATGAGCCACGGCCCCGGTTTCGCACGCGGGAAAAGTCCGGGCCGCCTCATGGTGCCTGCCAGGCGTAATAACCCACGCCTTCAAATCGGAATTCCGGATAATTGTTTTGCACGACATCACGCTCCGCCGCACTGATGGTATAGAAGTGGGTGTCCGTCCTCGTATTGTAGAAGCGGTACATTGGCGTGGAGGCATTGACCGACCCCGGGCTGGCATACCAGCTGATGCCTTCAAAGGCGAACCAGGGATAATTCGATTGCACATTCGCGCGCTCGTCCCCGCTGATGGTATAGAAATGAGTGCCGGTCCGGTTGTTGTAGAAACGGTAGACCGGATTTCTGTCCGACGCCACGTCGCCATACGCGTAGAAGGCGATGTTTTCATCGCTGTATTGCGGGTACTTGGCGACCACCTGAAGCCGCTCCTCCGAACTGGAGGTATAGAAATGCGTTCCCGTCTGCCGATCGTAGAGGCGGTAGACAGGAATGCGC
>JAQGLP010000111.1 GCA_028292835.1 Variovorax sp. | reverse complement strand
GCGGCGACCGACGTGGAGCACGTTCGGCGAGACCTGACCGATCTCCTTGAGCGCCGGTCCGTGGGCTCGGACGAATATCGCGCAGCGGCAGTCGCCAAGCGGCACTCCCTGGGGAAGCGCACGGCGCGCGAGAACATCGCCGACCTGTGCGAGCTCGGCGCAGCGGCCGACGCGACTGACGCGGACGGCGCGCGCCCGGTGGAGCCTGACGCCAGCCCGGCGCGCCTGGGAGGCTTCATCGAGTACGGCGCGCTCGCCATCGCCGCGCAGACGCGGCGCCGCACGCTCGAGGACCTGATCGCCAACACGCCCGCCGACGGCATGGTGACGGGCATCGGCAGCGTCAACGAAAAGCTGTTCGGTCCCGAGAAATCGCGCTGCGCCGTGCTGGCCTACGACTACACCGTGCTGGCCGGCACGCAAGGCATGCGCAACCACGCCAAGACCGACCGCCTGCTGGGCCTGGCGCACCGGCTCAGGCTGCCGGTGGTGCTGTTCGCCGAGGGCGGCGGCGGGCGGCCGGGCGACACCGACATGCCCATCGTGGCAGGCCTCAACAACCACACCTTCAGCCAGTTCGCGGCGCTGTCGGGCAAGGTGCCGGTGGTCGGCATCGCGCACGGGCGCTGCTTCGCCGGCAACGCGGCGCTGCTGGGCTGCGCCGACGTCATCATCGCGACCGAGGCCAGCAACATCGGCATGAGCGGGCCGGCCATGATCGAGGGCGGCGGCCTGGGCACCTTCGCGCCCGAGCAGATCGGCCCGAGCCGCGTGCAGGCCGGCAACGGCGTGATCGACATCCTGGCGAAGGACGAGGCGGGCGCGGTGGCGGCGGCCAGGCAGTACCTGTCGTACTTCCAGGGGACCACTGCCGGCTGGCACGGCGCCGACCCGCGCGCGCTGCGCCACGCCATCCCCGAGAACCGGCTGCGTGTCTACGACGTGCGTGCCGTCATGCGCGGCGTGGCCGACAGCGGCTCGCTGCTGGAGCTGCGCGCGGGCTTCGGCGCGGGCATCGTGACGGCGCTGGCGCGCATCGAGGGCCGCCCGGTCGGCCTCTTGGCCAACAACCCGCACCACCTGGGCGGTGCCATCGACGTCGATGCCGCCGACAAGGCCGCGCGCTTCATGCAGCTCGCCAACGCGCACGGCCTGCCGCTGGTGGCGCTGGTCGACACGCCCGGCTTCATGGTGGGTCCGGAGGTCGAGGCCCAGGCGCAGGTGCGCCATGTCTGCCGCATGTTCATGATCGCCTCGCACCTGCGCGTGCCGTACTTCGCGGTGGTGCTGCGCAAGGGCTACGGCCTGGGCGCGCAGGCGATGACGGCGGGCGGCTTCGACGCGCCGGTGTTCACCGTGGCCTGGCCCACCGGCGAGTTCGGCGCCATGGGACTGGAGGGCGCGGTGCGGCTGGGTTTCCGCAAGGAACTCGAAGCGGCGGCCGAGGGTGCCGAGCGCGACGCGCTGTTCCAGCGGCTGGTGGCGCAGCAGTACGCCAACGGCGAGGCCATTTCCATGGCGCAGACGCTGGAGATCGACGCCGTGATCGACCCGGCCGACACGCGCGCCTGGCTGGTGCGCGGACTGGCCTCGGCGCCGCCGGCGCGGGAGGCCGCGGTGGCGTATGTGGACACCTGGTAGCGGCCTGGCCGCCCGCACACACCGCACCGAAGCTCAAGAGAGGGAAAAACATTCCGTAGGTATTTCATATAGAAAGTAACTCTTTTGGATACATTAAGCGTCTTACGATACGTTGTCGTTTCAACTTCCAGGCGCTGCTTGTCCAACGAAAAGTCCCGTCCTCGCGCGGCGCTTCCAGACCCTTCGCGGCGCGCCATCGTGCTGGCGATCGGCACCGGCATGGTGGTGCCAAGCCATGTCCGGGCCGCGCCGGCCGCGGCGGCCGCACCGCGCTGGATCACCGGCTGGAGCGCCTCGCCGCTGGACGTCAGCGGCCCACCCGCGCCGCCGCCGGGCCCGCACTGGCCTCCGGTACTGAACAACGTGAGCCTGCGCCAGCGCGTGGCGCTGGCCGCCACCGGCGAGCGCGTGCGGGTGCGCTTCTCCAACGTCTTTGGCAAGGAGGCCCTGCACATCGCGGCAGCCACGGTGGCGAACGTCACCGGGGAGGGGGCCCTGGCCGCGTCCAGCATGAGCGTCCTGCGCTTTGGCGAGCGGCCCACGGTCACCATCGCGCCCGGCGCCGAGGTCTGGAGCGATCCGGTCGCGTTGCCGGAGCGCCTGGGCAGCGAACTCGCGGTGAGCTTCCATTTCGACCGCCCGACGCGCCAGCGCACGGTGCACAGCGTGTCGCACGACCTCACAAACAAGGTGGCTGGCAACCTCGTGGCCGCGCCGCAGTGGAGCGGGGCGGTCGTGATGCCCTGGAGCCACGTCGTCACCGGCGTCGACGTCGAGACCCGTGCGCCCACGCGGGTGCTGGTGGCCTTTGGCGACTCGATCACCGAGGGTGGCGGCGGCACGCTGCCGCGCTACCCCGAACTGCTGGCCGCGCGCTTGCGGGGGCCTGCCGCGCACCCGCGCCGCGGCGCCGGGCGCGTGGACGTGAGCGTGCAGAACGCCGGCATCGCGGGCAACCGGCTCCTGGTGGACGGCACCGGCCCGCGCGGGCTGGACCGCTTCGCGCGCGACGTGCTGTCGCAAAGCGGCGTCACGCACACGCTCATCCTGATCGGCATCAATGACATCGGCTACAGCGCGACACCGGGCCTGCCGGACGCCTCGGCACCCGGCGCCAGGCAGGTCGTGGCCGGCCTGCAGCAACTGGTCGAGCAGGCGAACGCCCGGGGCGTCAAGGTGCTGCTGGGCACGCTGCCGCCCTTCAAGGGCGCGCGCATCCACACGCCGGAAACCGAAGGCAAGCGCCGCCTCGTCAACGAATGGATCCGCTCCTCGCCCCGCAAGGCCTACGCGGTGGTCGATTTCGACCGCGCGCTGCGCGATGGCGCCGACCCGCTGAAGCTGCAGCCCCGCTACGACAGTGGCGACCACCTGCATCCGAGCGTGGCAGGCCGTGCGGCGATGGCCGGCGCGGTCGACCTGAACCTGCTGCGCTAGAAGCCGGCGCGGCGCCCTGGCCGAGAAGCGCTGGCGCTACAGCTTTACACAAGATTTCGCATGGGCCTTACAGGTGCTTCACAGGGGCCTTCCACCATGGGGCTTCCATCACTTCCAGGAAGAGAGCCCATGAAAAAAATCGCATTGGCCGCCACCGCCGCCGCACTGCTTTCGCTCGGGAGCGTCGCGATCCCCACTGCCGCCCAGGCGCAGGGGTATGTCTACGTGCAGCAGATGGCCCCGCCGCCGCCGCGCTTCGAGCGCATGCCGCCGCCGCGCCAGGGCTATGTCTGGGTACCGGGCCATCACGTGTGGCGGGGCGACCGCTATATCTGGGCGCGCGGCACATGGATTCGCGCCCGCCCGGGCTACGCGTACCGCGTCCCGCAATGGCGCGAACACGAAGGCCGTTGGGAATACCGTCGCGGCGACTGGGAACGCGGCCATGACCGTGACCGTAACCGCGTGCCCGACCGCTTCGACCACCGGCGCGATC
>JAQGLP010000098.1 GCA_028292835.1 Variovorax sp. | reverse complement strand
CCGACGTGGCCCAGGATGACCGCGCCGATCGGCCGCGTGACGTAGCCCACGCCGAAGGTCGCGAAGGCGGCGATGGTGCCGACCTTGGGGTCGAAGGACGGGAAGAAGATCTTGCCGAAGACCAGCGCCGCCGCGGTCCCGTAGATGAAGAAGTCGTAGTACTCGACGGCGCTGCCGATCCAGCTGGCGAGCGCCGCCTTCTTGGGCGTCTTGACGGGCTCCGACTCGCGGGGCGCCGGGGCGCCGGTTTCGTTGATGAACATGATGTCTCCTGATGTGGGCGGGTGAACTGGAACGGAACAGGCAGGGAAAACAGGGGCTGGAAGCAACGCCGGGAAGGGCAGGGGGCGAAACAGCGCTCGGCGGGTGCGCGGCCCGCGCCGCTCAGGCCACGCTGGCCGAGCGGTAGCGCAGCGGCGCGCGGATCTCGCCCGCCATCGACGCCGGGTAGATCAGCTCGCGCAAGAAGTCCGCGTCGGCGCGCACGCCCTCGGCCGCCTCGGCGTGGCCGAAGTAGTCGAGGTACTCGGGGATCTGCTGGATCAGCATCTCGAAGCCCGCCTGGGCATGGAGGCCTCGCGCGCGCGCCGCGCGCACCAGCGGCGTCGGCTGGCCGCGCAGCACGATGTCGAACAGCGCGGCGTGCGCGTCCATGCGCGACACGTCGCAGGCCAGCGCGTCGTCGGGCTCCAGCCCGAGCCGCGAGGCGTTGACCACCAGGTCGTAGCCGGCCGGATCGCTCGACGCGGCGGCCGTTACCGTGGCGTCGAAGAAGGCGTCGAGCTGCGTCGCCAGGCCGATCGCCTTGCCGGCCACGGGGTCGTGGAAGGCGATGTGCTCGGCGCCATTGACCGTGCCGCCCTGTGCCAGCGCCACGCCGATGGCCGCGCCGCTGACACCGGCGCCCAGGATCAGCGCGCGCTTGCCGCGAAACGGGATGCCGTAGTGGTCGAGCGCACCGACCAGCCCCTCGCCGTCGAACAGGTCGCCTTCGAGGCCACCGCCCTCGGCGCGGCGCACCGCGTTGACCGAGCCGGCCACGCGCCCGAACAGGCCGCAGCCGTCGAGCAGAGCACCGACCAGCGGCTTGTGCGGCGGCGCGATCACCATGCCCTTGACGTTGGTGGCGAGGAAGCTGCCGCGCAGGAACACCGCCAGGTCGCGTGCCATCACCCGGGCGGGCACCAGCACGGCATCGATGCCGAAGCGCTCGAACACCGCGTTGAACAGGCGCGGCGCGCGCACGTTGAGCACCGGATCGCCGGGGATCAGGTAGACATCGGCGGTGCCGTTGATGGGGTGCATGGCGTGTCCTGGAGGTTCGCTGTTGTGTTCGATCAGCGCGCAATGGTGGGTGAACGGGCAGACTTTAGGTTTCAAGTCGCCGCCGCGTAAGCCCTTAAAACGTTTCGCTGTCCGATATTCGATCCATGTTGTGCGATCAGCGATCGTTTTGCGGGTTTGACCGGAGACGGCCTGCCGGGCGCCCGAACGCTAGCGCGGTACAACGGCAACCATGGAACAGCCCGACCCCGACCTGCCCGCCGGCCTCGACAAGCGCGACTGGATCGCCGGCCTGGAGCGCGGCGTGGGCCTGATCGAGGCCTTCGACGACGCCCATCCGCGCATGACGGCCACCCAGGCGGGGCAGCGCACCGGCATGACGCGCACCGCCGCGCGGCGCCACCTGCTGACCCTCCAGCACATGGGCTTCGTCGCCGGCGACGGCAAGCTGTTCTGGCTGACGCCGCGCGTGCTGCGGCTCGGCCAGTCGTACCTGGAGTCGGCGCGGCTGCCGCGCCTGGTGCAGCCCTACCTGCAGCGCGTGGCCGCCGGCACGCACGAGACGGCCTACCTGAGCGTGATGGACGGCGACGAGGTGGTCTACATCGCGCGCAACGGCCCCAACCGCAACATGAGCACCGGCTACATGCTGGGCGCGCGCGTGCCGGCCCACGTGACGGCCGCCGGCATGCTGATGCTGGCGCTGCGCCCGGAGGCGGAGGTGAGCGGCTGGCTGGCCACTCACGATCTCACTGTCTTCACCTCCTACACCATCGCCAGCAAGGAGCGCATGAAGCTGGAGCTGGCGCGGGTGCGCGCGCAGGGCTGGTCGATCTCCGAGCAGCAGCTCGACCTGGACTCGCGCGGCATCGCGGTGCCGCTGCGCGACCGCCACGGCGCGCTGGTGGGCGCGCTCAACATCACCATGCCGATGGGCCACGAGAGCAGCGAGGACGCCGTGGCGCGCGTGCTGCCGCTGCTGCGGGAGACCGCGCAGGCGCTGCGCAACCTGATCTGAGGACGAACGGAGCCGCCGCGCATCGCACCGCGGGACTTGCTATGGTTTCGATAGCTGGTCACGCACACGGTGCGGGCGGTGCGGTCACTTTTCCTTCCCGTCCCCGACGGTGTCGCGCCACACCAATGTGGCGGCCGCCAGGTCTTCCAGCGCGCTGCCGACCGCCTTGAACACGGTGCGCTCGTCGGCGCCCTGGCGCCCGGGGCGCTCGCCCCGGCACAGCTGCGCCAGCGTGGCCCCGACGTCGGCGGCGCGCAACGTGCCGGCCGCGATCGCGTCGAGCAGGTCGCCGGCCTTCAGCAGCGCCTCCTCGGTGTCGACGAACACCCGTGCGCCGGCGAAGCACGAGGGCGCCGCCTCCTTCATGGCCGGCGTGAAGCTGCCGATCAGGTCCAGGTGCGTGCCGGGCGCAAGCCAGTCGCCGCGCACCAGCGGCGCCTGCGCCAGCGTGGCGCAGCTCACGATGTCGGCGGCGCGCACCGCCAGGGCCAGGCCTTCGGTGCCTTCCTCGACCGCGTGCGCGTTCCAGCCGGCCGCGCGCCATTCGGCCGCCAGCGTCCGCGCTCCCTCGGGGCGGTGGTTCCACACGTGCACCTCGCGGATCGGCCGCACGCTGGCGTGCG
>JAQGLP010000070.1 GCA_028292835.1 Variovorax sp. | reverse complement strand
CAGTTGACGTTGGAGTACGGCGTGGAATTCATCGAAGACGATGAATTGGTCGAGATCACGCCCAAGAGCGTGCGCCTGCGCAAGCGCTACTTGAAGGAAAACGAGCGCAAGCGCGCCAGCCGCGAGTAAATGTCGGCTCCGACTTTGCATTCGCTGCGATCGTGAAACTGCGTCCTCGAGGGCTCAATGCTGCGGCTCCCAGCCTGCCTGCCTAGGCTGGCATGGCCCGAAGGGCCATCGCTCCTTGGCGAGTGGGGGCAGCGGTGCGGCCTGCCTGGGGGTGACTGGGCGGCGGCCGGCCTCCTGCCCGCTCCGTGACGCAGGGCTTGAAGGACTGCGTCATGAGGCTCACGCACGGCCGCGCTGCAGGATTGATGGTGGGCGTGACGCTGCTATGGGCCACGGCCGGCGTGGTGACGCGGCATCTTGAGCAAGCGCAAAGTTTTGAACTAACTTTCTGGCGAAGTTTCTTCACGTTGCTGTCGCTGCTGGTCATCCTGCCCCTGTGGCGTGGATGCATGGTGTTCACGCAAATCCGCCACGGCGGGCGCGAACTCTGGACCTCGGGGGTGTGCTGGAGCGTGATGTTCACCACGTTCATGGTGGCGCTGACGCTGACCCGCGTGGCCAACGTGCTGGTCACGATGGCCCTGGGGCCCTTGCTGACGGCGCTGGCGGCGCGAGTGTGGATCGGCCACAGGCTGCCGGCCCGCACCTGGGCTGCCATCCTGGTGGCGGGGCTCGGGATCGGCTGGATGTATGGCGCCCAGCTCGGGCAGGGCGGACTGCTCGGCACGCTGGTGGCGCTGTGCGTGCCGGTGGCCGGCGCCTGCAACTGGACGCTGGTGCAGCACGCCCATGCCGAGGGGCGCGATATCGATTTGGTGCCCGCCGTGCTGGTCGGTGCCGCGCTGTCGGCCCTTGCCACGTTGCCGCTGGCCTGGCCGTTCCGGTCGAACGCGCACGACCTGGGCCTGCTGGCTTTCCTGGGGCTGTTCCAGCTGGCCCTTCCGTGCGTGCTGTCCGTGCTGTGCGCGCGGGTGCTGAAGGCGCCCGAGGTGGCCCTGCTGGCGCTGCTGGAAGTGATTTTCGGCATCGCCCTGGCCTGGCTCGGCGCCGGCGAGGCACCGGCACCCGCCGTGCTTGTGGGAGGCACCCTGGTGATCGGCGCATTGCTCGCGAACGAACTGCTCAATCTGAAGGCGCGGCGAACTGCTTTGGCCCGAAGCGCCTGATGCTATCGGATTGACAGCATCGAATTGCTGCTGGATGGGTGCTGGCGGATGACTTCTCATGAAAAAAGCCGGCATCCCAAGCCGGCTTTTTCATGGACGCCAAACCACCTGCGGCGGCCCGCGACGTGGCGTCGATGATCAGGGGCGCGCGGCCTTCCAGACGCCCGCCATGCCGTCGCCCGTGCGGTCGCCGGCCTCCGCGTCCTTCGACGAGTAGTAGAGCGGCCAGCCCTTGTAGGCCCATTGCTTGCTGCCGTCATCGCGCGTGATGACGGTGTAGCCGCCCATGGGCCTGGCCGTCTCGGGCGCCAGCAGCGCCGGCCAGTTGGCGGCGCAGCGGTCGTTGCAGGTCGATTTTCCGCTGTCGGCCGCGTCACCCGCGAAGGTGTAGAGCGTCATGCCGTTGGGGCCGATCAGCACGCCATCGACCGTGCGGGTCGGGGCGTCGGGCATCGAGGCGGTCGTGGTCCGCATGCCGCCGCAGCCGGCTAGCAGGGCGGCTGCAAGGATCGTGGCACTGAGCAGTTTCATGAAACGGTTCTCCGTTCGGGTTGGTAACGGCGTAGTTTATGGCTGCGCGGCACGGTAGCGCGGTCAGCGGCTGCGACTTTTCATGGCACGCTCGACCTCGCGCTTGCCTTCGCGGTCCTTGATGACGTCGCGCTTGTCGTGCTCGGCCTTGCCCTTGGCGAGAGCGATCTCGCACTTCACCTTGCCGGCCTTCCAGTGCAGGTTGATCGGCACCAGCGTGTAGCCCTTCTGCTCGACCTTGCCGGTCAGGCGGCGGATCTGCTCCTTGTGCAGCAGCAGCTTCTTGGTGCGCACCGCGTCCGGCGTCGTGTGGGTGGAGGTGCTGCGCAGCGGGTTGATCTGGCAGCCGACGATGAACATCTCGCCGTCGCGGATCATGACGTAGCCGTCGGTGAGCTGCACCTTGCCCTCGCGCAGCGACTTGACCTCCCAGCCCTCGAGCACCATGCCGGTCTCGAAGCGCTCCTCGAAGAAGTAGTTGTACGCCGCCTTCTTGTTGTCGGCGATGCGGGTGGAGGGGTCTTGCTTTTTCTTGGTGGCCATGGCTTTCGAAGGTGGGTCCGCATGGCTTCAATACAATCCGTCGCGCACGCTCGCGTCCATTCTATGAAAACCGTCCACAAGTCCGTCCTGATCTGGTACAGCGCCGAGGAGATGTACGCGCTGGTGACGGACGTGGCGAAATACCCCGAGTTCCTGCCGTGGTGCGACCGCTCGCGCGTGATCGAGCAGGACGCGGCCGGCATGACCGCCGAGGTCGGGCTGGCGCTGGGCGGCATCCACCAGAGCTTCACCACGCGCAATACGCAGGTGCCAGGGCGCGAAGTGCGGCTGCAACTGGTCGATGGTCCGTTCTCGCAGCTCGACGGCGTCTGGACCTTCACGCCGCTCGGTGCGGACGCGGGCAGCACGCAAGGCGCCGAGCGTGCCTGCCGCGTCAACCTGGACCTGAGCTACGGCTTCGACAACTTCGCCCTGTCGGCGCTGGTCGGGCCGGTGTTCGACAAGATCGCCAGCACGCTGGTCGAAGCCTTCGTCAAGCGCGCCGAGCAGGTGTACGGCAAGGCCTGAGCATGGTCATCGAGGTGACACTGCTCTGCTCGCCCGCACCGCACGAGGTGTTTGAGCAAACGCTCAGCCTGCCCGAAGGCGCGAGCGTGCGAGACGCCGTGCTGGCAAGCGCGCTGTCCACGCGTTTTCCCGGGCTGGACTGGCCGGCGCTGGCGCCCGGTGTCTGGGGACGTGCCACCGAATGGAATCACCCGCTGGACACGGGCGATCGCGTCGAGCTGTGCCGCCCGCTCGGCGTCGATCCCAAGGTGGCCCGCCGCGAACGCTTCCGGCGCCAGGGCGCGCGCACCACCGGGCTGTTTGCCAGACGGCGCGAGGGCGGAAAACCCGGATATTGAAGACCGGCGGCCGCCCAATGACTTGAGCGATCCTGAAGCGCTATCTTTTTGATAGCAAAGAATGCTGGTAGGAGGAGCGCTGCGCCTTCTTTCAGTTGCAGTCGCTGGCGATCATCGACTGCAGGCGCTGCTGCTCGGCGGCGCGGGCGTTGTCGTCCATGATCTCGCGTTCGCCCTGCGCGTTGAGGCGGGCGATACGCATCCCGCTGTCGAACGTGGCCTGGCCCTGGCGTGCCCGCGCGCAATTGTCGGCGCGGGCCCTGGCGATCTTCTGTTCCTCGGCGGCGCTCCGGGCTTTTTCGGCTTCCTCGGCCTTGCGGGGTTTGTCCTGGAGTTCCTTGTCCATGCCGGAAGGCCTGGCGGCGCCGCGCGCGGAGGCGGCCGCGGCGACTGGCGCGGACGTGCCCTCCGGGACTGCGTCCGACGAGCCGGTGCGCGGCGCTGGCTCCCCTGGGCGGCGCAGGATGTTCTTGTCCGGAATCTCGAGCGGTGGCGCCTGGTCGCTGAACACCTTCTTGTTGTTTTTGTCGAGCCATTGCCACTGGGCGCCGGCCGTCATCGGCAGCAGGCAGGCCAGGGCGAGCGCCCACGCGTGAACTGATTTCATAGCGGCGCAGTGTAGCGTTCGGGCCTGTGGCGCTTCTTGGCGCGATGCCGGACGATCCGGTGTCGGGCCGCCGTTCCGGCCGCCGCCGGGCGCTCGCTACAATCCGTTTTTTGGAGCTTCTCCCCATGCGCCTTCTCGGTAAAGCGCTCACCTTCGACGATGTGTTGCTGGTGCCAGCGTTCTCCCAGGTCCTGCCCAAGGACACTTCCCTTACAACCCAGTTCTCGCGCAACATCCGGCTGAACCTGCCCCTGGTTTCCGCAGCGATGGACACCGTGACCGAGGCCCGCCTGGCGATCGCGATCGCGCAGGAGGGCGGCATGGGCATCGTGCACAAAAACCTGACGGCGCAAGAGCAGGCCGCCCAGGTCGCCCGGGTCAAGCGCTACGAGTCAGGCGTGCTGCGCGATCCGGTGGTGATCACGCCCCTCCACACCGTGCGCGAGGTGATGGCGCTGTCGGACCAGCTCGGCGTGTCGGGCTTCCCGGTGTGCGACGCGGGCAAGGTGGTCGGCTTGGTCACCGGCCGCGACCTGCGCTTCGAAACCCGCTACAACGCCCCCGTCAGCGAGATCATGACGCCGCGCGAGCGCCTCATCACCGTGCCGGACGGCACCACGCTGCCCGAGGCCAAGGCCTTGCTCAACAAGCACAAGCTGGAGCGCCTGCTGGTCATCAACGACGACTGGGAACTGAAGGGCCTGATCACGGTCAAGGACATCACCAAGCAGACCAGCTTTCCCAACGCCGCGCGCGACGCGTCGGGGCGCCTGCGCGTGGGCGCGGCGGTCGGCGTGGGCGAGGGCACCGAGGAGCGCGTCGAGGCGCTGGTGCGCGCCGGGGTCGACGCCATCGTGGTCGACACCGCGCACGGCCACAGTGCCGGCGTGATCGAGCGCGTGCGCTGGGTCAAGCGCCACTACCCTCAGGTCGACGTGATCGGCGGCAACATCGCCACCGGCGGCGCCGCGCGCGCGCTGGCCGACGTCGGCGCCGACGCGGTCAAGGTCGGCATCGGCCCGGGCTCCATCTGCACCACGCGCATCGTGGCGGGCGTGGGCGTGCCGCAGATCATGGCGGTCGACAGCGTCGCCACCGCGCTGCGGGGCACGGGCATCCCGCTGATCTCCGACGGCGGCGTGCGCTACTCGGGCGACATCGCCAAGGCCATCGCGGCGGGCGCCAGCACCGTGATGATGGGCAGCATGTTCGCCGGCACCGAGGAGGCGCCGGGCGAGATCGTGCTCTACCAGGGCCGCAGCTACAAGAGCTACCGCGGCATGGGCTCCATCGGCGCCATGCAGCAGGGCAGCGCGGACCGCTATTTCCAGGAATCGAGCACCGGCAACCCCAACACCGACAAGCTGGTGCCCGAGGGCATCGAGGGGCGCGTTCCGTACAAGGGCTCGATCGTCTCGATCGTCTACCAGATGGCCGGCGGCGTGCGCGCCAGCATGGGCTACTGCGGCTGCGCGACCATCGAGGAGATGCAGGCGCGCGCCGAGTTCGTCGAGATCACCACGGCCGGCATCCGCGAGAGCCACGTGCACGATGTGCAGATCACCAAGGAAGCGCCGAACTACAGGGCGGAATAGGCGCACACCCAGGCTTCGCGCACTGCGTGTCGCTGCGCCTTCCCCCCTTGCAGGGGGCAACACCGGCGGTCCGGCGAAGCCGGTCCCGCGGTGTTTCTGGAAGGGGCCATGCCTGATTTAAAGCTGCTGGCGAAACTCTTTTTTCCTGAATGCTGCTGATGCATCAAAAAATCCTCATCCTCGACTTCGGCTCACAGGTCACCCAGTTGATCGCGCGACGCGTGCGCGAAGCCCACGTGTTCTGCGAGGTGCACCCCTGCGACGTGTCCGACGACTGGGTGCGCGACTACGCGGCCGACGGCACGCTCAAGGGCGTGATCCTGTCGGGCAGCCACGCCAGCGTGTACGAAGACACCACGGACAAGGCGCCGCAGGCCGTCTTCGCGCTGGGCGTGCCGGTGCTGGGCATCTGCTACGGCATGCAGACCATGGCGCACCAGCTGGGCGGCAAGGTCGAGGGCGGCCACCTGCGCGAGTTCGGCTTCGCGGCGGTGCGCGCGCGCGGCCATACCGAGCTGCTGAGGGACATCGCCGACTTCACGACCGACGAGGGGCACGGCATGCTCAACGTCTGGATGAGCCATGGCGACAAGGTGGTCGAGCTGCCCCCGGGCTTCAGGCTGATGGCCTCGACCGAGAGCTGCCCGATCGCCGGCATGGCCGACGAGACGCGGCATTTCTATGCGCTGCAGTTCCATCCCGAGGTCACCCACACGCCGCAGGGCAAGGCGATCCTGGAACGCTTCGTGCTCGGCATCTGCGGTGCGCGGCCCGACTGGGTGATGCGCGACCACGTCGCCGAGGCGGTCGAGAAGATCCGCGCCCAGGTCGGCGACGAGGAGGTGATCCTCGGCCTGTCGGGCGGCGTGGATTCCTCCGTGGCCGCGGCGCTGATCCACCGCGCCATCGGCGACCAGCTGACCTGCGTGTTCGTCGACCACGGCCTCCTGCGCCTGAACGAGGGCGACATGGTCATGGAGATGTTCGTGGGCCGCCTGCACGCGAAGGTGATCCGCGTCGATGCCAGCGAGCTGTTCCTCGGCAAGCTGGCGGGCGTGAGCGATCCGGAAGCCAAGCGCAAGATCATCGGCGGCGAGTTCGTCACCGTGTTCAAGCAGGAAGCGGCCAAGCTCACCAGCGCCGGCGCCAAGGGCGCGAAATGGCTGGCCCAGGGCACGATCTACCCGGACGTGATCGAGTCCGGCGGTGCCAAGAGCAAGAAGGCCGTCACCATCAAGAGCCACCACAACGTCGGCGGCCTGCCCGAGCAGTTGGGTCTCAAGCTGCTGGAGCCGTTGCGCGACCTGTTCAAGGACGAGGTGCGCGAGCTCGGCGTGGCGCTTGGCCTGCCGCACGCGATGGTCTACCGCCACCCGTTCCCGGGCCCGGGCCTGGGCGTGCGCATCCTCGGCGAAGTGAAGAAGGAGTACGCGGACCTGCTGCGCCGCGCCGACGACATCTTCATTCAGGAACTGCGCAATTTCATCGACCCCGATACCGGCAAGAGCTGGTACGACCTGACCAGCCAGGCATTCACGGTGTTCCTGCCGGTCAAGAGCGTCGGCGTGATGGGCGACGGCCGCACCTATGACTACGTCGTGGCCCTGCGCGCCGTGCAGACCAGCGATTTCATGACCGCCGACTGGGCGGAGCTGCCCTACGCGCTGCTGAAGAAGGTGTCGGGCCGCATCATCAACGAGGTGCGCGGCATCAACCGCGTGACCTACGACGTGAGCAGCAAGCCACCGGCGACGATCGAGTGGGAGTAATCCGGTGTTGAGCGCCTTGACCGCTGGCCGCTGGCCGCCGACCGGCGCAGGCAGCCGGATACGGTGAGGCGGGGCCTCAGCCGCGTTGCCGCGCGACCTCTTCGGCCAGCGCCAGCACCGACAGCGGTGCCGAGCCCTCGGCCTTGTTGTTGACCGTGATGTAGGCGTTGTGGCCCGCGCCGGTGGTGCCGACGATCACCCGGGCCAGCGTGGCGCGCAGGTCGAGGTCGGCGTCCACGATCCGGTTGAACGGCTGGTAGAGCGATTTCGCCTCCTCGTAGCCGCGGGCGCCGTGCAGCCGGTTCATGTTCCAGCGGCACACCAGTGGGCCCGGCCACAGCGCGCGCAGCAGCGGCAGTTGCTCGTCGATCGGGGGCAGTCGGGGGTGCAGGCCCAGGCAGTAGGTGGCGCCCGCCTCGCGCAGCACGTCGGCCAGGGCCGGGGTCAGGAATTCGGGGTTGCGCACCTCGACGGCAACGACGCCGTCGGGCGCGGCCGGTCGCAGCGAGGGCAGGGCGAGCAGCATCCGACGCAGACGCGCCAGCACCTCGGGCAACTGGTGAAGCATCGAGACCGGCAACGGGCTGAGCTGGAACACCAGCGCGCCGACCTTGTCGCCCAGGCCTTCGAGCGCGGGCTGGACGAACTGCTCGATGGCCAGGGCCGGGTTCAGGAAGGTGTCGTTGACCTTCGTGCCGCGGCCTGCGGTGTCGCGCACCACCGCATCGGCGACCAGGCTCGGCGCCTTGACGACGAAGCGGAAGTCCCCGGGCACCTGCGCCGCGTGGTCGGCGAACTGGCTGGCCGAGAGCGGCCGGTAGAAGCTGCGGTCGATGCCGGCGGTTCGCAGCAGCGGATGCCGGGCGTAGGCCGGCAGTCCGTGCCGGGACAAGGTGGACGGGTCGTACACACCGTCCCAGACCAGCCCCGCCCAGCCGGGAAAGTTCCAGGACGAGGTGCCCATGCGCAGGCGCGCCGGCAGGGCGCCGGCCAGGGCGCGCTGCGCCGGATCGAGCGGCGCGGCGCGCACGTCGTCGCTGCCAGCATCGCGCCGGGCCGACTTCGCCGCGCGCGGACGCCTGGCCGGCGCGGACGGTGCGTTCGGATCATCAAAAAGGGACTCCTGCATCGGGCGTGCG
>JAQGLP010000060.1 GCA_028292835.1 Variovorax sp. | reverse complement strand
CGCGCGCTGCTCGATCGCGTGCGCCTCGGCGATCGCGCCGGCGTGCCCGCGAGCAGCCTGCCGCACGGCGACCAGCGCAAGCTCGAGGTGGCGCTCCTGATGGCGCTCGAACCCAAGGTGTTCATGTTCGACGAACCCACGGCCGGCATGAACGCGGCCGAGGCGCCCGTCATCCTCGACCTGATCCGCAAGTTGAAGCAGGACCGGAGCAAGACCATCCTGCTGGTCGAGCACAAGATGGACGTGGTGCGCGAGCTGGCCGACCGCATCGTCGTGCTGCACAACGGCGCGCTGGTAGCCGACGGCGAGCCGGCCGAGGTGATCGCCTCGCCGGTGGTGCAGGAAGCCTACCTGGGTGTCGCGAAGGAGGCGGCATGAGCGGCGACGACAACCTGCTGACGCTGAGCGGCGTCCACACGCACATCGGCGCCTACCACATCCTGCACGGCGTCGATCTCGCGGTGCCGCGGGGCCGGCTCACGATGCTGCTGGGGCGCAACGGCGCGGGCAAGACGACCACGCTGCGCACCGTCATGGGCCTGTGGCACGCGTCGCAGGGGCGCGTGGGCTTCGCGGGCAGGACGGGCGCGGCGAGCGGGGCTGCGCCGGCGCTGGACATCACGCACTGGCCGACGCCGCGCATCGCCGAGTTGGGCGTGGCCTACGTGCCCGAGAACATGGGCATCTTCGCCGACCTCACGGTCAAGGAAAACATGCTGCTGGCCGCGCGCGCTGCCCGCCGGGCCGCCGACCTGGACGACGCGCGGCTGAAGTGGATCTTCAGGCTGTTCCCGGCGGTCGAGAAATTCTGGAACCATCCCGCAGGCAAGCTCTCGGGCGGGCAAAAGCAGATGCTCGCCGTGGCGCGCGCCATCGTCGAGCCGCGCCAGCTCCTGATCGTCGACGAGCCGAGCAAGGGGCTGGCGCCGGCCATCGTCAACAACATGATCGACGCCTTCGCCGAACTCAAGGGGCAGGGCGTGACCATACTGCTGGTCGAGCAGAACATCCATTTCGCGCAGCGCCTGGGCGACACCGTGGCCGTGATGGACAACGGCCGCGTGGTCCACAGCGGCAGCATGGCCGCGTTCTCGGCCGATGCGCAACTGCAGCGGTCCTTGCTGGGATTGGCACTGTGAAGAAACTCGACCTCGACTGGAAGCCGCTGCTGCTGGCCCCCGTGCTGGCGCTGGTGGCGCTGCCGCTGACCGGCTCGCTCTCGACCTGGCTCACGCTGACGGTGGCGGGCCTGGCGATGGGCATGATCATCTTCATCATCGCCTCGGGCCTGACGCTGATCTTCGGTCTCATGGACGTGCTCAACTTCGGCCACGGCGTGTTCATCGCGCTGGGCGCCTTCGTGGCCAGCAGCGTGCTGGGGACCATGGGCGACTGGACCGGCTCGCAGGAGCTCTGGCGCAACCTGGCGGCGGTGTTTCCCGCGATGCTGGTCGCCATGGCGGTGGCCGGCGCGCTGGGCTGGGTGTTCGAGCGCTTCCTGGTGCGTCCGGTGTACGGCCAGCACCTGAAGCAGATCCTCGTCACCATGGGCGGCATGATCATCGGCGAGGAACTGATCAAGGTGATCTGGGGCCCGGCGCAGATCGCGCTGCCGCTGCCCGAGGCGCTGCGCGGCTCGGTGCTGGTGGCCGACGCGGCGATCAGCAGGTACCGGCTGCTCGCGGTGGGGGTCGGCGTCCTGGTGTTCGCCGCGCTGGCCTGGACGCTCGGGCGCACCAAGATCGGCCTGCTGATCCGCGCCGGCGTGCAGGACCGCGAGATGGTCGAGTCGCTCGGCTACCGCATCGGGCGGCTCTTCGTCGGCGTGTTCGTGGTCGGCAGCGCGCTGGCCGGGCTGGGCGGCGTGATGTGGGGCCTCTACCAGCAGAACGTGGTGCCGCAGATGGGCGCGCAGGTCAACGTGCTGATCTTCATCGTCATCATCATCGGTGGGCTCGGCTCGACCGGCGGCGCGCTGATCGGGGCGCTGCTGGTGGGGCTGCTGACCAACTACATCGGCTTCCTGCTGCCCACCGCGACGCAGTTCGCCAGCATCGCGCTCATGGTCGCCGTGCTGCTGTGGCGGCCGCAGGGCGTGTATGCGGTCGCCAACCGCTGAGGCGCATGCCATGCTGAAACGCATTCTTTCCAACGACCTGCCGCGCAGCCGGCTGCTGGCCGTGCTGCTGGTCGCGCTGCTGCTGGCGCTGGCCTTCGCGCCCTTCATCTTCCCGGGCGTCAAGGCGCTCAGCGTGGCCGCCAAGGTGCTGGTGTTCATCGTGCTGGTGGCGAGCTTCGACCTGCTGCTGGGCTACACCGGCATCGTGAGCTTCGCGCACACCATGTTCTTCGGCATCGGTGCCTATGGCATCGCGATCGCGGCCACGCGGCTCGGGCCGACGTGGGGCGCGGTTTTGATCGGGCTGGGTGCGGCGCTCGCGGTGTCGCTGGTGCTGGCGCTCGCCATCGGGCTCTTTTCGCTGCGGGTGCGCGCCATCTTCTTCGCCATGATCACGCTGGCGGTGGCGTCGGCGTTCCAGACGCTGGCCTCGCAGCTCTCGCAGTTCACCGGCGGCGAGGACGGGCTGACCTTCAGGCTGCCCGAGCTGATCTCGCCCGGCTTCGAGCTGCGCGAGGAGCCTTTCCTGGGCGTCTCGCTCGACGGCCGGCTGTTGTGCTACTACCTGCTGTTCGTGGCCGCCGTGGTGCTGGTGCTGGCGCTGCTGCGCATCGTGAATTCGCCGTTCGGCCGCGTGCTGCAGGCGATCCGCGAGAACGAGTTTCGCGCCGAGGCCATCGGCTACCGCGTGGTGGTCTACCGCACCGTGTCGGCCGTCCTGTCGGCGCTGTTCGCCTGCGCTGCCGGCGCCATGCTCGCGCTCTGGCTGCGCTACAACGGGCCGGACACGTCGCTCAGCTTCGAGATCATGGTCGACGTGCTGCTGATCGTGGTGATCGGCGGCATGGGCACGGTCTACGGCGCGGCCGTCGGCGCGGCGCTGTTCATCGCGGCGCAAAGCTACCTGCAGGACCTGCTGCGCCTGGCCAGCGAGGCCGCGAGCGGCCTGCCGTGGCTGGCCGCGCTGCTGTCGCCCGACCGCTGGCTGCTGTGGCTGGGCGTGCTGTTCGTGCTGTCGGTGTATTACTTCCCGACCGGCATCGTGGGCCGGCTGCGGGCGAGGGCGGTGGGGTGAGGCGTACCCCCGAGGCTTCACGCGCCTGACCGACACCGCGGCGCGCCGGCTCAGGCGTCCCCGTGCGGCACGGCCGGCTCGGCGGGTGCCGCCGCGCGGGTCGGCCAGCCGGCCAG
>JAQGLP010000047.1 GCA_028292835.1 Variovorax sp. | reverse complement strand
AGCACGCCGAGCGCGCCGATCAGCGAGCCGAGCGACACCTTGTGCAGCCCGATGCCGAAGTAGTTCATCGCCAGGAAGGTCACTGCCAGCACCAGCGGGATGGTGATCGCCACCACCAGCCCCGGGCGCATGTCGATGTACCAGCCGAAGCGCCCGCCCTTGTGCAGGCCCAGCGCGATGATGCTCACCGCCAGCACGATGGCGACCGCCTCGATCAGCACATGCACGAATTCGTTGACCGACGTGGCCACAGACACCGGCTGGTCCTGAACCTGCGCGAGCTTCACGCCGGCGGGCAATTGCTTGTCGATTTCCGCCGTGGCCACGCGAAGTGCCTTGCCCAGCGCAATGATGTCGCCGCCCTTGGTCATCGAGATGCCCAGCGCCACCACCTCGCGGCCCTGGTGGCGCACCTTGACCGCCGGCGGATCGACGTAGCCGCGCCGCACCTCGGCGATGTCGCCCAGGCGCAGCTGGTTGCCCGAGCTGCCGCGGATCGGCATCTCGCGCAGCTGCTCGACGCTGGTGAACTGCCCGCCCACGCGCACCTGCACCACGTCGAGCGGCGCCTGGATCGCACCCGCGCTCTCGACCGCGTTCTGCGCGCCGATCTGCTGCAGCACGGCATTGAAGTCGAGCCCGAGCTGGGCCACGCGCTTTTGCGAGACCTCGATGTAGACCTTCTCGTCCTGCACGCCGAACAGCTCGACCTTGGCCACGTCCTTCACGCGCAGCAGGCGCTGGCGCACGTCGTCGGCCGCGACCTTGACCTCGGCCGGGGTGAAGCCGTCGGCCTCCAGCGCGTAGATGACGCCGTAGACGTCGCCGAAATCGTCGTTGAAGAAGGGGCCCTGCACGCCCGAGGGCAGCGTGCCGCGCATGTCGCCGATCTTCTTGCGCACGGTGTACCAGACGTTGGCGACCTCGCTGGAGCGGGACGAATCCTTGATCTGGAAAATGATCTGCGACTCGCCGGGCTTGGAGTAGCTGCGGATCTTGTCGGCGTAGGGCGCCTCCTGCAGCGTGCGCTCGATCTTGTCGGTGACCTGCTCGGCCACCTGCTGGGCCGTGGCGCCGGGCCAGTAGGTGCGCACCACCATCACGCGGAAGGTGAACGGCGGGTCCTCGTCCTGGCCGAGCTGGAAGTAGGCGGCGAAGCCCAGCAGCATCAGCACCACCATGAGGTAGCGCGTGAGCTGCTCGTGCTCCAGCGCCCAGCGGGAGAGATTGAAGCCGGCACGCGGCTCGGGCGGGATGTGCGGTGCGGCCGCGGGGACGGGGACGCCGCCGGCGCTGCCGGGGCCTTCGATGGGCTGTGTCATGGTCTCGTCCTCAGCGCGCGGCGGCCGTCGGGACCAGGGCCGGGGCGCCGGCATCGCTTGCTATCGATTTCGCAGCATCCGGCGCAGGCGGGACGTGGGGCGCGGCGCCTTTTGAATCGTAGACGGAGACTTTCTGGCCAGGCGCCAGCACATGCACGCCCGCGACCACCACCCGCATGCCGGGCGCGAGGCCGGCGCCGATCACCGCCTCGTTGCCGTCGGCCGTGGCGACCTGCACCGGCTGCGAGCGCACGCTCATGGTCGCGGTGTCGAGCACCCACACGGCGGTCGCGCCGCCGTCCTGGCGCAGCGCGCTGGTCGGCAGCTTGATCGCCTGCGCGCCGTCGTGCGCCAGCGCCTGCGGGCGGGCGTAGACCGTCGCGCCCAATGCGGGTGTCGCGGCCGCGTCGAGCGCCACCTTGACGGCGTAGGTGCGCGTGACCGGGTCGGCGCTGGCCGCCACCTCGCGCACCGTGCCGTCCATCTCGCGCTCGCCGGACCAGCCGTACACCTTGACCGGCGAGCCCATGCGGATCAGCGCGGCGCGGTCTTCCGGCACCGCGAACACCACGTCGCGCGCGCCATCCTGCGCAATGCGCACCACTGGCGTGCCGGCCGCGATCACCTGGCCCGGCTCGGCCTCGATGGCGGTCACGACGCCCGCCACGTCGGCCACCAGCGTCGCGTAGCCCGCCTGGTTGCCCTGTGCGGCGAGCTGCGCCTGGGCTTGGTCGAGCTGCGCCTGCGCCGATTTCCACACGCTCTCGCGGCGCTCCAGCTCGGCGCTGCTGATGAAGTCCTGCGCGCGCAGTTCGCGGTAGCGCTTCAGGTCAGCGGCGGCCAGGTCGCGCTGGGTGCGGGCCGCGGCCGACTGGGCACGCGCCGCGTCGGCGGCCAGCCGCAGGTCCTGCGGATCGAGCTGCGCCAGCACCTGGCCGACCCTTACGTGCTGGCCCACCTCGGCCTGTCGCCTGGTGATCTTGCCGCCGACGCGAAAGCCCAGGCGCGATTCGATCCGCGCGCGCACCTCGGCCGAAAACTCCGGCGCGGCGCTCAAGACACTGACACCGACCGTCATGACCTTGACCGCGCGCACCGGCTCCTCGGCGGGCACCGTGCGCGTGCAGGCACCCAGGGCGATGGTGGCCAGCAGCAGCACGGCGACGTGGCGCAGGCGCGCCGGGTGGGTCAGGGAAAACGGTACAGGCAGCGGCATCGGAGTTCCGGAAGATTGACGACGGCCCATTACTGACCGACTGGTTAGTAATCTAGGGTAAACGCCTATTCCTGTCAACGATTGCACGCGCCGCGCCCGCCCGCCGCGCGTTTCACACGGTGCGCTGCCCCATCTCGACCAGCCGGTTGGCCGGCAGCATGAAGTAGTCGGACACCCGCCCGGCATTGCGCTGCATCGAGCGGAACAGCGCCTGGCGCACCGGATTCATGCCCTTGAGCGGCGCGCCGATGATGCTGGCGCGCGAGACGAAGTAGGAGGTGCTCATCGACTCGATCGCCAGCCCCTGCTGGTAGGCCAGCGTGCGGATGAACTCCGGCACGTCGGGCCGCTCCATGAAGCCATGGCGTGCCGTCACGGCCCAGACACCGTGACCCAGGGACGTGGCCTCGATGCGCTGGGCCGGCTCGACGCGCGGCGTGTTGCAGGTGAGCACGGTCAGCACGATCACCTGGTCGTGCAACACCTGGTTGTGCTTCAGGTTGTGCAGCAGCGCGTGCGGCACGACGTCCGGGCGCGGACCCACGAACACGGCCGTGCCGTGAACACGGTGCGGCGGGTGGGCCAGCAGCGACTCGATGAAGGGCACGAGCGGCAGTTGCTCGGCCGCCACCAGCTGGATCAGCAGGTGGCGACCCTTGAACCAGGTGGTCAGCACCACCATCACGACGAGCGCCACGGCCAGCGTGAACCAGCCGCCATGAACGATCTTCAGGCTGTTGGCCAGCACGAAGGTCAGGTCGACCCCCGCGAAAATCGCCACGCCGGCCAGCACCGCCACGCGGTTCCAGCGCCACAGGCGGTACGCCACCACGCCGGCCAGCAGCGTGGTCGTCACCATGGTGATCGACACCGCGATGCCGTAGGCCGCGGACAGCGCGCTTGAACTGCGAAAGCCCACCACCAGCAGCAGCACGCCGGCCATCAGCAGCCAGTTGACGCCCGGCATGTAGATCTGGCCCATCGCCTGGCCCGAGGTCTGCACCACCTCCATGCGCGGCAGGTAGCCCATGCGCATGGCCTGCGCCGTGAGCGAGAAGGCGCCCGAGATGACGGCCTGCGACGCGATCACGGTGGCCATGGCGGCGAGCACCACCATCGGCACCACGCCCCACGAGGGAAAGAGCCGGTAGAAGGGGTTGTCGATGGCCGCCGGGTTCGCCAGCACCAGCGCGCCCTGCCCGAAATAGTTGAGCGCCAGCGCGGGCAAGGCGATGAACATCCAGGCCAGCCGGATCGGTCGTGCGCCGAAATGCCCCATGTCGGCATACAGCGCCTCGCCGCCGGTGAACGCCAGGAACACGGCGCCCAGCACCGAGAGCGCCTGCGCGCGGTGCGTCACCAGGAAGCGGACGGCATGGCGCGGATCGAGGGCGACCAGCACCTGTGGCTGCTGGATCACATGCCACAGCCCGGCGACCGCGAGCGCCGCAAACCACAGCAGCATGACGGGGCCGAACACCCGCCCGACCGTGCCCGTGCCCTTGCGCTGGATCGCGAACAGCCCGACCAGCACCGCCAGCGTGATCGGGATCACGAAGGGCTTCAGTGCGGGGGCCTCGACCTCCAGACCCTCGATGGCCGACAGCACCGAGATCGCGGGCGTGATCAGGCTGTCGCCGTAGAACATCGCCGCGCCCACCAGGCCGAGCAGACCCAGTGCCTTCAGCATCCAGAGACGCGCGCCCTCTCCCCCCACGGCCTGCCGTGCCAGGGCCTCCAGCGCCAGGATGCCGCCCTCGCCGTCGTGGTCGGCGCGCAGCACGAACACGACGTACTTGAGCGTGACCACCACCATCAGTCCCCAGAAGATCAGTGACAGCAGCCCCAGCACCACCTCGGGGCCGAACACGATGCCGTGCTCGGGGTTGAGCGTTTCCTTGAACGCATACAGCGGCGAGGTGCCGATATCGCCGAACACTACGCCCAGCGCGGCCACCATCAGCCCGGCGCCCCCGGCGTGCGGCATGCCGCGGGTATCGGCTGGGGAGATCGGCCCGGCAGGGCGCAAAGGGGTCGACACGGTCATCGGACAGGCCCGGAAGTAAAAAGATTCGCCAGCATAGGCTTGTCGATCGGCGCGCGCACGCTGTCGCGGGGTGGGTCGGGCGTCGCCGACAATTGCCGCCGTGCCTGCTCCCTCATCCGCTACCCGAACGCCCGCCTCCCCCCCCGTGCCTGTACCACCGCCGCAGGTCCTCGTTGCCACGCACTACGAGAACTTCCCGGTCGCGTCCTGGCTGTGCCCGCCGCGCCTGCGTCTGCCGGTGGCGGCGATCTACGCCTTCGCGCGCACCGCCGACGACATCGCCGACGAGGGCG
>JAQGLP010000039.1 GCA_028292835.1 Variovorax sp. | reverse complement strand
GTGCTCGACGTCGACGGACGCGCAACGAACATGGACATGCAGGTGCACGACGAGCTGGTGTTCGAGGAGCCCGAGGCCGAGGTCGAGTGGGTGCGCACCGAGGTGCCGAGGATCATGGCCGGCGTGGCCGAACTCAAGGTGCCGCTGCTGGCCGAGATCGGCTTCGGGCCGAACTGGGACCGGGCGCACTGAGGGCGCATGCTGGCGATCGCCGGATCGCCGGATTGCGTGGATGCAGCGCAAAGCGCCGCGCTCAATCCGGCGCGTTGCGCCAGGCGTTGGCCACCAGGGCATCGAAACGCGTGGCGCCGCGGCCCAGCACGGCCGCAAACGCTTCGGGCGGCGCGACGTTGTCGGTGGCCAGCATCGCCAGCGTTTCGCTGCACCAGGGACTGGGCGGCACCCGGTCCCCCAGCCGCGCGCTCAGCGCGGTCAGCGCGTCGGGCAGGCGCAGCACTGGCGCCGCGCGGTGGCCGCCCTGACGGCGCAGGCTGGCGATGAAGTCGCCCATGGCCACCGGCACCGGGCCCGTGCATTCCAGGTGGCCCGTGAGATCGGCGCGCGGCCCGATCAGCGTGGCCGCCACCTCGGCCAGTTCGGCCACGGCCACGGGCTGCACCCGGGCCCGCAGTACCGGACCAGGCAGGATCAGCAGGGGCAGCCGCGCCAGGTTCATGAAGAGCGCCGAGCTGTCGCCGCCGCGCCCGAAAATCACGCTCGGGCGCAGGGCGATGCCCTGCAGGCGGCCCGCCGCCACGTGCGCCAGCAGGGCCGCTTCGGCTTCGCGCTTGGTGCGCGCGTAGGGGGTGTCGGCAGCGTCGATGCCCAGCGCCGAGACCTGCACCACGCGCCGCATGCCGGCGCGCGCGCAGGCCTCGAACAGGGCGATCGGCGCGGCGGCCTGCACGGCGGCCATCGGCCGGCTGTGCGAATCGCGCAACAAGCCCACGGCGTTGACCACGGCGCCGATGCCGGCCAGGCGCGGCAGCCAGGCCTCGGGACGGATGTCGTGCACGAAGTCGACATGGACCGCGTCGGGGCGGCCGGCCGCCGCCGCGCTCGTGGAGACGCCCTCGACCACGCTGTGCCCGGCCCGCCGCAGCGCGGCGCTCACATGGCGCCCGACGAAACCCCGCGCACCGCACACCAGAATTTTCATGGTTCCTCCCGGAAGAAGGCGCCGCCGCCAGGGTCGCGCGTCGCCGCATTGTGCTGCACGCGCGCCGCGCCATCCCCGGGTTGGCGCAAAGGCGGCAAGGGCAGGCCGCCGTGCTTGACACCGTTGGTAAGATGAAAATCGTCCTGGCCGGTGGCGCTGTTGCCGCCAGGGCTTTGCGGGTTCGTGAGGTACCGCCGAGGCGGGCCCGCGTTCCACGTCGACCAAAAGCCGTCCCTCGGGGCGGCTTTTGATTTTTATTCATCGAAAAGGGCTCTGGCCCCTGTCTACATTGCGCAAGCAGCTATGGATTTGATAGCAATCGTCGCCGCAACGCTGGTCGCCGGCATCGGCAGTGTCTGGCTGGCGGCGCTGCTGCTGCGGGTGGGCGTGCGCAAGGGCGGGGGTGGCGTCAACCCGCAGCACCTGCTGAGCCTGGCGGCCGGCGCGCTGCTCGCCACCGCGTTCATGCACCTGCTGCCCGAGGCGTTCGAGAGTGCCATCGAGCCGGCTGCGCTGTTCGCGGTGCTGCTGTTCGGGCTGGTGTTCTTCTTCCTGCTCGACAAGGCCGAGCTGTGGCACCACGGTCACGAGCACGGCCACGGGCCGGAAGGTGCGCCGTCCCCCCGGGCGGCGCCTGCGCGGGACCCCCACGGTGCCCATGGGCACGACCTTGCCCACGAGGGCGGCCATGCCGATGGGCACCACCATGCGCAAGTTGCCCATGCCCATGCCCATGCCCATGCCTCCCGCACCGGCGGCGGCGGCTGGGCCGTGCTGGCGGGCGACAGCGTGCACTGCTTCGGCGACGGCATCCTGATCGCCTCGGCCTTCATGGCCGACCTGCGCCTCGGGCTGGTGGCGGCCATCGCGGTGCTGGCGCACGAGGTGCCGCACCACATCGGCGATCTGGTGGTGCTGCGGCAGACTTCGACCGATTCGCGCGTGGCGTTCGTCAAGGTGTCGCTGGCCGGCACCATGACGGCGCTGGGCGGCGTCGTCGGCTGGTGGCTGGTGGACCGGCTGCACGGCTGGCTGCCGTACTTCCTGGTGCTGGCCAGCAGCAGCTTCGTCTACGTGGCGCTGGCCGACCTGATCCCGCAGCTGCAAAAGCGCCTGCCCGCGCGCCAGACCGCCGCGCAGATCCTGTGGCTGGCGCTGGGCATCGTGCTCGTCACGCTGGTCAGCCGGCTGGCGCATGGCGGGGCCGGGCACGGCCACGCCGGCGACCCGGTGTCGACCAGGGCTGCGCAGGGCGCGACCATCGCGACCGCGACCGTTTCGGTGCGCGACGGCACCGCCTGCTGATCCATCTCGCGCGCTGGCGCAGGGTGGCCGTGCGCCGGCTGGCGCGCGGTGCGGCTCAGTCGAGCGTGAAGCCGATCTTGAGCGTGACCTGCCAGTGCCCGACCTTGTCCGCGACCACGTGGCCGCGCGTCTCGGTCACCTCGAACCACTGGATGTTGCGCACCGACTCGCTCGCCTTGGTGATGGCGCGCTGCACGGCGTCGTCGCTGCCGACGGTCGAGGTGCCGGTGATCTCGATCAGCTTGTAGATGTGGTCGCTCATGGTTTGCTCCTTGTCGCGGCGCCGGCCCGCCCCCGTGGCCGCCGGCGCGCTCATCTTAGGCAGGCGCGCGGCGGACCTTGAAAGCGCCGCATCGAGCGCCGTCCCGATTGCTATGAAATCAATAGCTGCAAATCAAGGAACAACCTGCGTCAAGGGCCGATTCGACGGGTGAATCGCGCGGCGCGGCGGTCTGGACAAGGGCGCGCCGCAGGCGCCCAATGGCATCCCCCGGAAGGCCTGCGATGACCCAGATCCTTTCCACGCGCTGCTGCATCGTCGGCGGCGGGCCGGCCGGCATGATGCTCGGCCTGCTGCTGGCGCGCGCCGGCGTCGACGTGACGGTGCTCGAGAAGCACGGCGACTTCCTGCGGGATTTCCGCGGCGACACGGTGCACCCCTCGACACTCGACGTGATGGCGGAACTCGGCCTGCTCGACGCCTTCCTGGCGCGCCCGCACGACGAGGCGCGGGTGCTGCGCGCGACGATTTCGGGGCACCGGATCACGCTGGCCGATTTCTCGGGCCTGCCGACGCGCTGCGGCTTCATCGTGCTGATGCCGCAGTGGGAGTTTCTCGATTTCCTGCGCGGCGAGGCCGCGCGCCATGTCAACTTCCGGCTGCTGCTCAACGCCGAGGCGACCGGGCTCACCCAGGGCGATGGGTCCGACGCAACGTATGTCATCGGCGTGCA
>JAQGLP010000050.1 GCA_028292835.1 Variovorax sp. | reverse complement strand
GAACAGGTCGCCGGGCGCCAGCGTGCGCGTGTCGGTGTGCACGCGCGCAATCGCCGTGGCCGCGTCGCCCACCGGCCGCGCACCGGGCAGCCAGCCGTGCAGCTGCGCGAGCGTCGCCATGGGCTCGCCCGGGAACGTCCCGCAACCGGACGCCGCGCTCATGCCATGCTCCGCTTCATCAGGGCTTCGGCGGCGTGCGCGCGGTCGGAAAAGGCGATGCGCCTGCCGGCGATGTCCTGCCAGGCTTCGTGGCCGCGCCCGGCGATCAGGACGACATCGCGCGCCTCGGCGCGTGCCAGGACAGCGGCGATGGCCGCCGCGCGGTCCGGCTCGACCTGTGCCGCCTGGGGGCGCGCGAGGCCGCGCACGATCTGCTCGATGATGGCCTCGGGCCGTTCGCTGCGCGGGTTGTCGCTGGTGAGCACCACGCGGTCGGCCCCTTCCTGCGCGATGGCGCCCATCAGCGGCCGCTTGGCGCTGTCGCGGTCGCCGCCGCAACCGAACACGCACCAGAGCCGGCCGCCGCGCTCGTCGGCCAGCGGGCGCAGCCCGGCCAGCGCCTTGTCGAGCGCGTCGGGCGTGTGGGCGTAGTCGATCACGGCCAGCGGCCGGCCCGGCAGCGCGACGCGCTCCATGCGCCCGGGCACGCTGTCCAGGTCGCGGCAGGCGGCCACGGCCTCTGCCAGCGACAGGCCGAGCGCGCGCAGCGTGCCCAGCACGCCCAGCAGGTTGGCCACGTTGTAGGAGCCGATCAGCGCGGTTTCGAGGCGCTCGGCGGGCACGCCCCGCTCCACCACGCTGAAGCGCAGCCCGTCGCCCCCGTAGCCGATGTCGCGCGCCACGAGGCGCGCTTCTGCGCCCGCGGCCGAGACGCTCCAGAGCTCCGGCATCCCACCGGCCGCGGCCAGCTCCGCCGCCAGCACGGCGCCGTGCGGATCGTCCACGTTGACGACCGCCGCGCGCAGCCCGGGCCAGCGAAACAGCCCGGCCTTGGCCTGCCAGTAGGCGTCCATGTCGCCGTGGTAGTCGAGGTGGTCCTGCGTGAAGTTGGTGAAGATGGCAACCGCGATGCGCGTGCCGTCGAGCCGGCGCTCGGCAATGCCGATCGAGGACGCCTCGACCGCGCACGCGCCAAAGCCGCCATCCGCCAGCGCCCGCAGCTCGCGCTGCCAGGTCACCGGGTCGGGCGTGGTGAGGCCGGTGTAGCGCAGATCGGGCGGCACGCCCATGCCCAAGGTGCCCACCACCGCGCACGGGGACTGGCCTGCATGCTCTGATTTCGATAGCGCCTGCGCCAGCCACCAGGCCGTCGAGGTCTTGCCGTTGGTGCCGGTGACGGCCAGCACGTCGAGCTCGTCGGACGGATTTCCGTGGTAGGCCGCGGCGATCGGGCCGGTGGCGGCCTTCAGCCCGGGATAGCTGGCGATGGCCGAGCTCTCGAAGCCGAAGGCCTCGATCCCGTCATGCTCGACCAGGCAGGCCGCCGCGCCCTGCGCCAGCGCCGCCGCCACGTGCCGGCGCCCGTCGGTAGCGGCGCCCGGCCAAGCCACGAAGCCGTCGCCCGCGACCACCTCTCGACTGTCCGCGCGCAGCGTGCCGCTCGCGCGGGAATGCAGCCACCACGCGGCCTCGGCAGGGGTGCGAAGCGTTTTCATGCTCAGAAGCTCTCGGGCACGCCGTCGCTCAGGACCAGCGGCTTGACGGCCAAGTCGGGCGGCACATTCATCATGCGCAACGTCTGCTGCACCACCTCGCTGAAAACCGGCGCCGCCACCACGCCGCCGAAATACCGTCCGGCGCTGGGCTCGTCGATCATCACCGCGACGATGATGCGCGGCGAGCCGATCGGCGCCATGCCGGTGAACCAGGCGCGGTACTTGTTGCTCGCGTAGCCGCGGCCGACCTGCTTGTGCGCGGTGCCGGACTTGCCGCCGACCGAGTAGCCGACGGTCTGGGCCAGTTGACCAGTGCCCCCGGGGCCGGCTGCCATTTGCAGCATCTTGCGCACGGCGGAGGCGTTCTCTGCCGAAAACACCTTGACGCCCACCGCCGGCTGGTCGCTCTTGAGCATCGTGGCCGGGATGATCTGGCCGTCGTGCGCGAAGGCGGTGTAGGAGTGCGCCATCTGGAACAGCGAGGCCGACAGGCCGTAGCCGTAGGCCATGGGGGCCTGCTCGACCGGTTTCCAGCTCTTCCAGGGACGCAGCCGCCCCGTGACCGCGCCGGGGAACTGCAACTGGGGCTTCTGGCCGTAGCCGAGTGCCGTGTAGGTGTCCCACATCTCGTGCGGCGTCATCTTCTGCGCAATTTTCAAAGCACCGACGTTGCTCGATTTCTGGATCACGCCTTCCACCGTCAGCACGCCGTAGTTGTGGGTGTCGCTGATGGTGAAGCCGCCGAGCTGGTAGCGCCCGGGCGAGGTGTCGATGATGGTCTGCGGCTTGACGCGGCCGGCCTCCAGCGCCATGCCCACGGTGATCGGCTTCATGGTCGAGCCGGGCTCGAACACGTCGGTCAGGGCCCGGTTGCGCAGCTGCTCGCCCGTCAGGTTGCGGCGCTTGTCGGGCACGTAGCTCGGGTAGTTGGCCAGCGCCAGCACCTCGCCGGTCAGGGCGTCGAGCACCACCACGCTGCCGGCCTTGGCCTTGTTCGAGGTCACGGCATCGCGCAGCTTCTGGTAGGCAAAGAACTGCACCTTGCTGTCGATGCTCAGCTGGATGTCCTGGCCGTCGAGCGGCGGGATCTCCTCGCCGACGCCTTCGACCACGCGCCCGAGCCGGTCCTTGATGACGCGGCTCGCGCCGGCCTTGCCGGCCAGCGCCTTGTTGAAGGCCAGCTCGATGCCTTCCTGCCCATGGTCCTCGACGTTGGTAAAGCCCACGACGTGCGCGGCGGCCTCGCCCTCCGGATACTGACGCTTGTATTCCTTGCGCTGGTAGATGCCCTTCAGCTCGAGCGCGGCGATCTGCTTAGCGATGGGCTCGTCGACCTGGCGCTGGATCCAGACGAAGCTCTTGTCCTCGTCCTCCAGCTTCTTGTCGAGTTCGGCCTGCGTCATGCCGAGCAGCTTGGCCAGTTGCCTGAGCTTGGTGCGAACCGCCGGGTCGTCGCGCTCGACGTCCTCAGGAATCGCCCAGATGCTCGGGGCCGGCACGCTGGAGGCCAGCAGCAGGCCGTTGCGGTCCAGAATGCGGCCGCGGTTGGCCGGCAGCTCCAGTGTGCGGGCGAAGCGCACCTGCCCCTGGCGCTGGAAGAAATCGTTGCCGATCACCTGCACATAGGCCGCGCGCCCGGCCAGCGCCACGAAGCCCAGCGCGATCGTCGCCACGACGAATTTGCTGCGCCAGACCGGCGTCCGGCTCGCCAGCAGCGGGCTGGTGGTGTATTGAACACTGCGACGGCTGCTCATCCGTGTCCCCTTTTCACTGCAGGCTTGCGTGCCGCCGCGGGATCGGACGCTGGCGGCGCGATGGCCGGAATGACGGTGCCGTCGGGGCGCATGTACTGCGTGATCGCCGGCGTGGTGGTGCGCATGTGCAACTGCTCCCTGGCCAGCTTCTCGATGCGCAGCGGCGTGGCCTGGGCGCGCTTCTCGACCTGCAGCCGGTCGAGGTCGGCTTCGAGCCGGCGCGCCTCGTTCTTGGCGCTGTGCAGCTCGGTGAACAGCTGGCGCGAGCGGTATTGCGTGTGGACCAGCGCCATGGCTGTTGCGAGCACGGCGAGCAGAAGCAGGAAGTTGAAGCGCATCAGCATGTCAGTCGTCCCCCAGTCGCTCGGCCACGCGCAGGATGGCGCTGCGCGAGCGCGGATTGGCCGCCACCTCGGCCTGGGACGGCCGGATGCGGGCCACGGCGCGCAGCTTCATCGCCCGGGGCGCGACGAACGGCGCGCGGCGGTCGTACACGTCGCGCGAATGCCTGGCGATGAACTGCTTCGCGATGCGGTCTTCCAGGGAATGGAAGCTGATGACCGCCAGCCGCCCGCCGGGTTGAAGCACGGCGAGGCTGGCTTCTAGCGCCTGTTGCAGTTCCTCGAGTTCGGCGTTGATGAAAATCCGAAAAGCCTGAAATGTGCGCGTTGCAGGATGCTGGCCCGGCTCCCGGGTCTTGACCGTGCCAGCCACGAGTTCGGCCAGTTCGGTGGTGGTTGAAATCGGTCCTTGTTCCTGCCGGCGAGCTGCAATCGCCTTTGCAATCGGAACAGCAAACCGCTCTTCTCCATAGTCACGAATCACCTCCGCAATATGTTGCGCCTCGGCCGTTGCCAGCCAGTCGGCCACGCTCTCGCCGCGCGTCGTGTCCATGCGCATGTCCAGCGGGCCCTCGAAGCGGAAGGAAAAACCGCGTGCCGGGGTGTCGATCTGCGGCGAACTCACGCCCAGGTCCAGCAGCACCCCGGCCACGCTGGCCGGCGGCAATTCGCCGAGATCCCGGAACCCCCGGTGCCGCATGGAAAAACGCGGATCGTCGATGCGCGCGGCCTCGGCGACGGCTTCCGGGTCCTTGTCGAAGGCGATCAGCCGCCCTTGCGGCGCCAGCCGGGCCAGGATGGCACGCGCATGGCCACCCCGCCCGAAGGTCGCGTCAACGAAGGTTCCTTGCGAGGCCGTCGCTTCGAGTGCGTCGACGGCCTCGTCCAGCAGAACGGTTTTGTGGAGGGGCAGGTCCAAGCTCGGCCCCTTCAAAACGCGAGGTCCTGGAGTGCATCGGACATGCCGGCCTGCAGCGCCTGTGCTTCCTGGGCGTCGTGGGTGGTCTTGTCCCACAGCTCGAAATGATTGCCCATGCCGAGCAGCAGGGTCTCGCGCGAGATCCCCGCGGCGGCGCGCAACTCGGGCGAGATCAGGATGCGGCCGGTGGCGTCCATATCGACGTCCATGGCATTGCCGAGGAAAAGGCGCTTGAGCCACTGGTCCTTGAGCGGCATGGCGACGATGCGCTCACGGAACTGCTCCCACTCCGGTCGCGGAAAAATCATGAGACAGCCGTGCGGATGGCGGGTGACGGTGAGTTGGCCGGCGGCTGTCGAGCTCAGGACATCACGGTGCCGGGTCGGGACCGACAGCCTGCCCTTGGCATCCAGACTCAAAGATGAAGCGCCTTGAAACACGAAACGAAACCCCGATCGGGGGAAACGTCAGGCACCTCGAAGAGGGGCTCGCCGACACCTTTTCCCACTTAACCACACTTTTTTGCACTGTAGCAGGAAACGATTGGCGGACGAGCCGATGGAACGCCTATTTTTGTTTATCGAATCAACGACTTAGCGCGGGCCGGCGCCAGCCGGGGCGCTATTTCGTTGCAAATGAAGCACTTAGGACACTCAACGCATGCAATGGATGAGCATGCAAGCGCTCCGGCCGGTGCGTTCAGAGGATGAAGCGCGAGAGATCCTCGTCGTGGCTCAGCGCCTCCAGACGCGCATCGACATAGGCCGCGTCGATGTGGATGGTCTGGTTTTCCAGCTTCACCGCACCGAAGCTGACCTCGTCGAGCAGGCGCTCCATCACGGTCGAGAGACGTCGCGCGCCGATGTTCTCGGTGCGCTCGTTGACCTCGTAGGCGATTTTGGCCAGCCGCGTGATGCCGTCGGGCCTGAAATCGAGGGTCACGCCTTCGGTGGCCAGCAGGGCCTGGTACTGCTTGACCAGCGAGGCGCGCGTCTGCGTGAGGATGCTCTCGAAGTCGGCCACCGAGAGAGACTGCAGTTCGACCCGGATCGGGAAGCGCCCCTGCAACTCCGGAATCAAGTCGCTCGGCTTGCTCAGGTGGAAGGCACCGCTCGCGATGAAGAGGATGTGGTCGGTACGCACCACGCCGTATTTGGTCGACACGGCCGTGCCCTCGACCAGCGGCAGCAGGTCGCGCTGCACGCCCTGGCGCGACACGTCGGCGCCCTGCGCGTCGGTGCGCGTGGCCACCTTGTCGATCTCGTCGATGAAGACGATCCCGTTCTGCTCGGCGCTCGCGATCGCCTGTGCGCGGATCTCGTCCTCATTGACCAGCTTGGCGGCTTCCTCGTCGACCAGCAGGTGCATCGCCTCGGCGATCTTGAGCTTGCGCGTCTTGCGCTTGCCCTGCCCCAGTTGCGAGAACATGCCGCGCAGCTGCTCGGTCATCTCCTCCATGCCCGACGGGCCCATGATTTCGAGCGGCGTGTGCGCATCGGCCAGGTCCAGCTCGATCTCCTTGTCGTCGAGCTGATGCTCGCGCAGCTTCTTGCGAAAGGCCTGCCGCGTCGCATTGCCCGCGTCCGTGGCCGTGCCGTCCGGGGTGCGCGCCGCAGGCAGCAGCACGTCGAGGATGCGCTCCTCGGCGGCGTCCTCGGCGCGTGCGCGCACCTTGGCGCTGGCCGCCTCGCGCGTCTGCTTGACGGCGATCTCGGCCAGGTCACGCACGATGGAATCCACGTCCTTGCCGACATAGCCCACCTCGGTGAACTTGGTGGCCTCGACCTTGATGAAAGGCGCATCGGCCAGCCGCGCCAGGCGGCGCGCGATCTCGGTCTTGCCGACGCCGGTCGGGCCGATCATCAGGATGTTCTTGGGCGTGATTTCGGCGCGCAGCTTCTCGTCGACCTGCTGGCGCCGCCAGCGATTGCGCAGCGCGATGGCCACCGCGCGCTTGGCATCGGGCTGGCCGACGATGTGGTTGTCGAGTTCGGAGACGATTTCCTGGGGCGTCATGGACATGGCGGTGTTTCTTTTCATTCAAGCTGCCGCTGCGGATCCGGCTCTGCCGGGCCGCTGGCGGCGTCCCCTGCAAGGGGGTGGGCGGTCACACGAAGTGGGCAAGCCTGGGGGTGTTACAGGGTCTCGATCGTGTGCTGCATGTTGGTGTAGATGCACAGTTCGCCGGCAATCTCGAGCGCCTTCTTGACGACCTCGTGGGCGGGCAGCGCGGTATGGTCCAGCAACGCCTTGGCCGCGGCCTGTGCGTAGGCGCCCCCGGAGCCGATGGCCACGATGCCGCCCTCGGGTTCCAGCACGTCGCCGTTGCCGGTGATGATCAGCGAGGTGGTCGCGTCGGCCACCGCCAGCATCGCTTCGAGCCGGCGCAGCACGCGGTCGGTGCGCCAGTCCTTGGTCAGCTCGATCGCCGCGCGCGCGAGCTGACCCTGGTGCTTTTCAAGCTTGGATTCGAAGCGCTCGAACAGGGTGAAGGCATCGGCCGTGGCGCCGGCGAAGCCGACCAGGACCTTGCCCTGGTACAGCCGGCGCACCTTGCGCGCCGTGCCCTTGATGACGATATTGCCCAGCGTGACCTGTCCATCGCCGCCGATCGCGACCTGGTCGCCGTCCGGGGTTTTGCGGCGCACGCTGACGATCGTGGTTCCGTGAAATTGTTCCATCGCAGCGAGATGGGGATGCGCGGCAAGGATGCAAGGCCCGGCGGCAATCGCAATCTCGATCGGACACAGCTGCCGGACGGTCCTCAAGGGCTTGTGGCCCCCTTGACGCACCCGGGCCGGGACCGCAATTCAATCCTTGCGCGTCGCGATCGTGGCATGGTCGGCGATGCCGACGATGTTGAAGAAGGCCGCGATCAAGAGATGCGCCTCGACGAAATCGATCCGCTCGCCACGCGCATCGCGTGCCCTGACCCACTCGAGCAGGGCGGCGCCCGCTACCAGGTCCATGCGCAACAGGGCCGCGCAGTTGATGACCGACGGGTCCGCGTCCGCCAGTTCCGCATCCGGCTGCAGCCAGGTCGCGAGGGTGTCGCCGCTCAGGTCGCCGGCGAGCACCGCGTGGCCTGGTGCGCAATCCGCAGCCGGCAACGCCGCCGGGGCGGCCTGCGCCAGAGCCATTTGCGGCATCGCGTCTTGGCGCGCCGCCGCGGATGGCTCCTCCAGCGCCACGAAGCGCCCCCGAGGCTCCTGCCAGGCCGGCGGTGACATCTCGTAAGTCAGGCAGTAATTGAGCGCCACCAGTTCGAAGCCGTCGACATCGTGCATCGCACGCAGGACGCCCATGCGCAAATCCCACCATTCCACCGGCGTGCGCCGCTCGTTGGTGGGCGTGGCCGAGGCCAGCACCGCGAGCAGCTGTTGCGCTCCCAGGAAGCGCAACTGCACGGCGCTGTCACCCCAATGCGTGAACAGGGCCTTGAGCGCGGGCACGGCGTCGGCATCGATCGCGCTCAGGGCGTGCCAGTCCAGGTCCCAGACGGCACCTGCCGCGCTCAACGCGCGCGTGAGTCCCGACAGGTCTGCGCGCGCGAGCCGTGCCGGGCAAACCCAGTGGGCGCCCGTGGCCGCGAGGACGGGCGCGGGCAGCTGGTCGGCGGTCGCCAGTGCATCGTGCGCCAGCAGGCGCAGCGACACCCAGCGCGGCCCCAGGCGGCCGAAGCGCTGCACATAGCCGAGGCGCACACGTTCGAATTTTTCGAGCGCGTCCGTCGCACGGTACATGTCCAGCAGGGCGAGCCAGCTGTCACCATGGTCCGCGCCGGGATTGCCTGGCGCGATCGTCTGCAAAAGAATCGCCTCGCAACCCGCATCGTCGCCGTGGGCAAAACGGATCGCGGCCTCCTCGATGGCCGTGTCGGCCACCAGCCGCGAGGGCCGCCTGTCCGTCGTACGCGGAGTCGGCTCGGCCACGGGGTCGATGAGACCCGCATCGATGTTGACGGACGATGTGACGAACGGTTCCGTCTTGGCGTAGGCGCGTGCATGCGGCATCGCCAGCGCTTCGGGAGTTTCGGCGAGTTCGTCGCCTGGCGCGGGAGCGGGCGCCCGGCCCTTCCACCATTGCTGCGACATCTGCTCTTCGATCTCGTCGATCTTCTTGAGTGTCAGCGCGCGACCGCTGGAGCGGCTCGAAACGCCCATGTTGAAGGACGACGAGAGCGCCGCGGCATCGGTACTGGGCGCCAGCTTGCGCTGGCGCAGTTTGCGCAGCATGTCGAACTCGCGCCGTCGCGCGAAGTCATTGCGCTGGCGCCGCTCAATCATCTCCTTGAGCATCTTGCGGCTGTAGGCATCCTGTGGCGTCGCGGCGCCCTGCGCGTCGAGTTCGGACCAGTCCTTCAGTGGATTGCGAACGAACTTTGCCACCTTGATGAGAAGGCCGCCTGAATCATCCTTGATCATGGACCGGGACGTGGAATGCGAACCACCGGCCCGTCAGTCCCCGAACATTTTCTGCTTGAGCTCGCGGCGCTGCTGCGCTTCGAGCGAGAGCGTGGCGGTCGGGCGCGCCAGCAGGCGGCCGACCCCGATCGGCTCGCCGGTCTCGTCGCAGTAGCCGTAGTCGCCGGCGTCGATGCGCTGGATCGACTGCTCGATCTTCTTGAGCAGCTTGCGCTCGCGGTCGCGCGTGCGCAGCTCCAGCGCGTGCTCTTCCTCGATGGTCGCGCGGTCGGCCGGGTCGGGCACGACCACCGTGTCCTCGCGCAGGTGCTCGGTGGTCTCACCGGCGTTCTCGAGGATGCCGGCCTTGAGTTCCTGCAGCTTCAGGCGAAAGAAGGCCATCTGCTTTTCGTTCATGTACTCCGAGTCGGGCATCGCGATGACTTCGGCGTCGGTGAGCTGCTCGGCGGTCTTGGTCTTCCAGTTGTCCGCCAGCTTTACATCCTTCTTGACGGCCACATGCGGCGGCGGCGCGAACACGGGCGCCGCAGGCTGCGTGAAACTGGCCTTGGCCGCGGTGGAGGCCACCGATTGCGCCATCGAAGGCACGGTGAGTTGCGACAGGCGCGACACGCGTGGCGCGCGGCCCGGCGCGGGAGCCGGAGCGGCGGAACTCGATGTCGCGGGAGTGGCGGGAGCGGCCGTTTTTTTCATGGATTTCAGGAGGCGGATAGAACGGCATGAATGCCGGTCGGTGTGGATGACATGGCGTCGCGGACCGACGCCTTCGCGGCAGGGTGCAGCGCGGGCCCGGCTGCTTCGGAGGCCGGCTGCGCGGCGGCTCCGCCGCCCTCCGGCAGGTTCACGATGGGTCGCTTCAGGAGCGGACTGAAAGGCGTTTTCAATTTCCTGTCTCTTCCTTGGAGGCCTCGACAAGACCGGATGAGTCCTGCCGGGCCCTTGTTATAAGGGTGGCTTGTCGAAGACGAACCCCGGGGTTATACGCCCCTTTTGCGGCTCGCCCGGACAGGCCCGTCCCTGGGCGCGCGGCCTGCCTTGCGACAAGGCGCGCGATCGTACAGGAAGTGGCCGGTGGCGCGGCAGGCCCGGCACGGGGATTTGCGTCAACTCAGACCAGGCACTGGTCGAGCCCCTGCTCCAGGATATCGCGTGGCAGCTCGATGCCGATGAACACCATGCGGCTCTGGCGCGCCTCGTCCTGGCCCCACTCGGGGCCCAGGTCGCTGCCCATGAGCTGGTGCACGCCCTGGAAGATCACCTTGCGCTCGGTGCCCTTCATGTTCAGCACGCCCTTGTAGCGCAGCATGCGCGGCCCGTAGATGTTGACGATGGCGCCCAGGAAGTCCTCCAGCCGGGCCGGATCGAACGGGCGGTCGGCCTTGTAGACGAAGCTCTTCACATCGTCGTCGTGGCGATGATCGTGGCCGCCCCCATGGTCGTGGTCGTGTGCATGCGAGGGATGGTCGCAGTGCGCGCCGTGCTCATGATCATGGTCGTGGTGCGCGTGCTCGTCTTCCTTCAGGAAATCGGGGTCAATGTCGAGCCTGGCGTTCAGGTTGAAGCCGCGCAGGTCGAACACGTCTTTCAGCGGAACCTCGCCGAAGTGCACCGTCTGCTGCGGCGCACGCGGATTCATGTGATTCAGGCGGTGCCGGA
>JAQGLP010000540.1 GCA_028292835.1 Variovorax sp. | reverse complement strand
CTGGCCGTCCAGTTCGCCGAGTGATTCCAGCACCTGCCGCAATTTCTCGCGCGCGTGCTCGACCTGCTCCAGCGCACCCACGATTTCCGCCCGGTGCGCAGGCGGCGGCGCCAGGCGCACCAGTGCGTCCACCGCGGCCGCGGCATCGATGGCGCGCGCCGCGTCGGCCAGCGTGATCGCGGCCGCCCGCTCCGCACCGACGGCCTCGCGCAGATCGCGCGCCGTCGAATCGATGTGCTCCTGCGATGCCGCCAGGCGCTCGATCGCCGCGCCGAGGCCCAGCACTGCATCGTCGAGCGTGAGCGATGCCAGTTGCGCCTTCAGCTCCTCGATGCGGGCCAGGGTGTCGCGCTCGCCTGCCGTGGCCTCGCCGAGCTTGGCCTCGATGGCGACACGCTGGCTGCCCGCGTCTTCCGGCAGCACGGGCGCGTCGGCCAGCTCGGCCAGCGTGGCGGCGGCGGCGTTGATGGTGGCCAGCAGCGGAGCCACCGCGCGCAGCTCGGTAAACAGCAGCAGCCGGCCGCGCCGGGCTTCCAGTTCGCCGTGGAGGCGGTCGAGTTCCTCCCGGGCGGCGCCCTGCTGCCGGCTCAGGTCGGCCCAGGCGCCCGGCTTCACCACGGCCTTGCGCAGCGCGTCGTGCTGCTGCGTGTACTGGCCGAGCGCGACGTTGATCCGCGACGACCGCGAGCGCGAGTAGAACTGCTTGGCCTGCTCGTCCAGCCGTTGCAGCAACGCGGGCATGCTGCGGATGCCCGCGCTGGCCTCGAACAGGGCGGCGCCCACCTCGCCGTCGCCCCGCACCAGCGCACGGCCGCCCTCGCGCAGGCGCTGGTGATCGATGCCGAACATCGCAAGGTAGTCATCCCGGCCCATGCCGCCCGTCAGGAGCGCCTCGATATCGGGCGGCACGGGCACATCGTCAGAAGTGCCGCTGCCGAAATCATGGAACGTGAGGGCGTTCTCGCGGCGCTTTCGGCGCATCAGCGAGTGCGTGCGACCGCCCGCGTCCACAAACACGCCGCCCACGCGCATGTCCGGGTGCGCATGGCGGAAGTTGTCGCCGCTCTGCTGCGGGATGCCGTAGCGCAGGTCGCAGATGGCGCGCAGGGTGGAGGATTTTCCGGCCTCGTTCGGACCGTGCACCAGGAACAGGCTGTGGCCGTCCTGGCTGAAGTCGAGCACCTTGTCGGTGAACGGCCCGAAGGCGCTCAGGTAGAGCTGACGCAGCCTCATGCCCCGGCTCCCTGCTGCGACGCGCTGTGCAGATGGGCCAGCAAGGTGCTCTCGGCCTCCGCCAGCGCCGCCCGCAATGCCTCGGCGTCCAGCGCCGCCGGATCGGCGTCCAGGAGGCCGAAAGGCAGGTTCTTCATCTCGCGCAGCTGTTCTCCCATCCAGGCCTTCAGGCGGGCCTCGTCGGCCTGCAATTCGTCGACCAGCCGAATCACGTCGCCCACCGCGTCGGGGCGCTCGGCGGCGCTCGCCCGATCGATCGGCGAGCGCAGGTCGATCTTCACCTTTTCGATCCAGACCTCGATGCCGTCGAGCTCCTGGGTGGCCGCCTGGATCGCCGCCGCCAGCGTCCCCGGCTGCTCGGCCTCGCGCTGCGCCAGTTCGCTCTCGCCCTCGATGAGGAGGCGCACGGCGTGCAGCCGCTCGCGCGCGCCATCAGCGTGGGCCTGCGCCGCCTGCGCGAAGCGCGAGGCCAGCGCCTCCAGGGTTTGCACGCCGGTGGCGTCCAGCACGATCTGGTGCCAGCGCACGACGTCCAGCGACACATGCTCGGCCGACACGATCCGGCCCTCCTCGACCACCACCAGCTCGCAGCCCTTGGAGCCCGTCTCCCTGGCATGGCGCCCCTGCAGGTTGCCGGCGTAGACGATGCGGGGCGAGGACTCCCGCACGATCTCGCGCTTGTGGATGTGGCCCAGGGCGAAGTAGTCGTAGCCCTTGGCGCACAGCGCCGCTGCCGTCGTGGGAGCGTAGGTCGGGTGCTCGATGTTGCCGGCCAGGCTGGTGTGCAGGATGCCCAGGTTGAACCTCCCCGGAACCGGCGCGGAATAGCCGGGCAGCAGGTCCTCGACCACCGCCTTCTCCGGAAAGCTGCGGCCGTGGACGGCCACGCCGATTTCCGGCAGTTCAATGCACTCGGCCTTGCGCGAGCTGAAGATGTGCACCCCCGCCACGCCCGGCAGCGCCTTGGTGATGACGCTCTCGGCATCGTGGTTGCCCTTGGCGATGAAGACCCGCACGCCCGCCCGGGCCAGCCGGACCATCTGCTCGCGAAAGAACAGGCCCGTCTTGAAGTCCTGCCAGTTGCCGTCGTAGATGTCGCCGGCCAACGCCACGAGATCGACGCGCTCGGCGAGGGCGAGGTCCACCAGCGCGATCAGCGCGGCGCGCGTGGCACCGCGGATGCGCTCGGCGGGCGCGCCTTCGTACGCGTTGAGGCCCAGGAGCGGACTGTCGATATGCAGGTCTGCGGCATGGATGAACTTCAAGGTTTGTCTCCGGCATCGCGCCGATGGCGATGCTACCCGCAAGGATACGGGCCGGTGCGGCCACGTTCTGGTTCGCCCAGGGAGCGGCAGGGCCGGCCGGCCGACACCACGCGTGGGCGGGTTCCGACAGGGTGGCCATGACCCTACGAACACCCTGGGGTGACGTGCCTCACCCGATTGAAAGGATCACACCATGGCGACCAGCAGCATTCTCGGCGGCGAACGCGCGCCCGAGCAGCCGCGCGGCACCGACGTTGACGCGCTCGGCCCGAGCGACAGCAGCGACAGCGGCAGCGACGTGCAGACCGACCGCAACCGGTCCGCCCTGCCCGACGAGGGCTCCGAGGGGGCATTTCCTATCGCTCACGGCAGCGACACCGACAGGTCGGGAACGGGCGAACGCGCATCGGCCGATTCGGTGGCGCCGGAAACGGACGCGGACATCCTGCCCGACCGCATCGGCACCGTGGCCGATGACGCACTCGATGCCGCCGTGTCGATCGACGATCCCGAGGCCACGTCGGTCGAGGACCTGGCCACGACCGACGACGAACTCGACGGCGAGGAGACGGATGACGAAGGCGAAGGCGACGACGATGCGGCCGCAGGCCGCGCTCGCACTTGAATCGCCTCCAGGGCCCCCGCGCGACCGGGCAGTCTCCCGCAGACGCATCGCTCGGACAGCGGCTGGCCGGCCTGCTGCGCGAGGTGTTCGGCCTCCAGCGCCTTCGCCCCGGCCAGCGCGCGGTCATCGAGCGCGTGCTGGCCGGCCAGTCCACCCTCGCGGTGATGCCGACCGGCGCGGGCAAGTCCCTCTGCTATCAGCTTCCCGCGCTGCTTCTGGACGGTCGCACCGTCGTGGTGACGCCGCTGATCGCGCTCATGAAGGACCAGTGCGAAAAGCTGCGCTCGCTCGGCATCGCCGCCGTGCAACTCAACAGCCAGCTCGACGCCGAGGCGGTGCGCGCGGCCGAGCAGTCCATTGTCGACGGGACGGCCAAAATCGTGCTGACCACGCCGGAGCGGCTGGCAGACGCCCAGTTCCTGGCGCTGCTGGGGAGCCATCCGACCGGCCTGCTGGTGGTCGACGAGGCGCACTGCATCTCGCAGTGGGGGCACGATTTCCGCCCCGCCTTCCTTGAAATCGGCCCGGCGGCCAAGGCGCTCGGCAGCCCCCCGGTGCTGGCGCTCACGGCCACGGCCGGCGACGCCGTAGCCCGGGATCTGATGGCGCGCCTGGGCATCGCGAAGGCGGGTTTGATCGACACCGGCAGCTACCGGCCCAACCTGCACTACGCCGTCGAGCAGGTTGTGCGGGAAAAGGACAAGCTCGAGCGCACGCTGGCCCTGATGCGCGCCAACGCGGGCAGCGGCATCGTTTATGCCGCGACCGTCAAGACCGCCGAGGCGGTGTACGAGGCGCTTCGCGCCGCCGAAGAATCGGTCGGGCTCTACCACGGCAAGCGCGGTGCCGACGAACGCCGGCAGGCGCAAGACGCGTTCATGGCCGGCGAGACACGTGTCATGGTCGCCACCAACGCCTTTGGCATGGGCATCGACAAGCCCGATATCCGCTTCGTGCTGCACTACCAGATGCCGGGCGGACTCGATGCCTACTACCAGGAATCCGGACGCGCCGGCCGGGACGGCGCCGCGGCGGCCTGCATCCTTCTCTTCCTGCACCGCGACAAGGCGGTCCAGCAGTTCTTCCTGGCGGGCCGCTATCCGGAGGCCAGGGACTTGGAGGCCGTCTACCACGCCCTGCACACGCAGCCGCCCGATGCCCCGGACTGGACGCTGGCCGGTCTTCAGAAGCACCTCGACCGCCCGCGCGGCAAGGTGCAGGTGGCGTTGAGCCTGTTGCGCCAGCAGCGCGTGGCGTGGCAGGACCGGCAAGGTCGGCTGCGCCTGCAACGCGCCGACCTGGCGGCCGACGCGCTGGAGGCGCTGGTCCTCGCCTACCGCGACAAGCGCGAGCAGGACCAAAGCACGCTGGAGCGCATGGTGTTCTATGCGCAGACCGGCCAGTGCCGTTGGCAGGTGCTGCTCGCGCATCTTGAAGAACAAGCGCCCAAGGAACGCTGCGGCACCTGCGACAACTGCCGGCGCATCGCCCGGCACGAGGCGGCGCTGGCCGGGCCGATCGTGCTGGAGACGGTCGGACCGCTGTTGCGCCAGGCGGCGCCCGCGCCGCAGCCGGCCTTCATGCCACGCGACCGGGTCAGGGTCAAGCGCTACGGCGAGGGCCAGGTGGTCGCCGCCGATTCGGCGACGGTGACGATCGAGTTCGCCGACGGCCAGCGGCGCTGCTTCCAGCCCGAGTACGTGAAGCGCGCCGCCTTGCGCCGCGCCCGGGATGCCGCCAGCGGCCCGGCGATGGCGCTGAGCGCCTGAGTCAGCCGTGGGCCGCGTCGCACAGGAGGTCCTGGGCTTCCTCGTCGAACCCGCGCACCGGCTGCGCCTTGGCCAGCGCCATCCAGACGGCGAACGGAAGGCGTTCGGTCGGCCGGTGCAGGGCGGCGCGCGCCACATGCAGGCGGTCGTTCTCAAGCACCATGACGCCGCAATCCGCCGGCACCTCCTCGGGTGCCGCGATGGCGCGGCCTCGGCCATCCTGGCCCAGCACGTACCAGCATTCGCCGCCCAGGTCGAGGTAGGCGGCGCGCTTTGCGGGCTTGCGCAGGTCACCCAGCAGGTCGGCGCGGCTGACCTTGACCTCGTGCACCACCGGATGGGCGTAGGCCTCGACGCTGGTGTTGCGGATCGAGAACACGTCGGGCCGCGCCATGCACCAGCGCGGCTTGTCGGCCGGGGTGGCGCCGGGAACGCGTGCGCGCAGGCTCAAGCCGCGCCAGGCAATGCGTCCGGCACGGGTCATCTCGCGCGCCACGCGCTCGACCAGCGCCTCGTGCGCCGACAGCGCCGAGCGGTTGACGACCAGGGCAACGGCGATGTGCGCGATGCCGGCATCGGTGACGCGCAGCGTCTCGCGCCCCTGGGCGCAGCGCACGCGCTCCAGCAGGCCGGCCGCCAGCAGGTCGATCTCGATGGCGTCGCAGCACGGCCAGCCGGCCGAGCGGTACACCTCGCGCAGCCGGCGCGCATGCACGCGGCCCAGTCCAAGTCCCAGGGCAGGCGGCGGCTCGGTGAGCGGCGGGGCCCGGCCGGGCTCGGTCATCGGCGGCGCGCCCGGGGGAGGATCGACGGCAGGTGGCGGCGCGGGGGAAGGCGACGGCGCGCCGGGCACGGGCGATGGCGGAGTCACCGGGACATCGTCGATGGCGTCAAGCGCGGAAGGCTCGGGGGCGGCTGCGAATGCGGACATGCCGACAGCGTACTGAAAACCCGAAAACCCGGCCCTGGCACCGCCTTCAGTCCGGCGGCGCCCATGGTACCCACTACATTCATGGCTCTTCGGAGACCGCCTTGTTCCGCTTTTTCGAAAAACTGCTCCATCCTTATCCGGCGACCGAGCCGGCCATGCCACCCTCCGGCTTCTTCGCCTTCCTCTGGGCATGCACCGAGGGGTTGCGCGGCAAGATCCTCGCGATGGCGCTGCTGACGGCGGCGATGTCGGCCTTCGAGGCGCTGCTGTTCGCGGTGCTCGGACGCATCGTCGACTGGCTCGGCCCGCAAGCGCCGGCGCGGCTGTGGGAGGAGCGCGGCACGGCGCTGGCGTGGCTCGGCGCAGCGCTCGTTGCCAGCATCGCCGTGGTGGCGCTGCAGACCATCGTCAAGCACCAGACGCTGGCGGTGAACCTGCCGATGCGCCTGCGCTGGAACTTCCACCGGCTGATGCTGGGCCAGAGCATGGCGTTCTATCAGGACGAGTTCGCCGGGCGCATCACGGCCAAGGTGATGCAGACCGCGCTGGCCGTGCGCGAGACGCTGTTCGTGCTGGCCGACGTGATGGTCGCCATGAGCGTCTACGTCGCCACCATGATCGCGCTGGTGGGCGTGTTCGATCGCCACCTGGTCTGGCCGTTCGTCGCCTGGCTCGCGCTCTACATCGTCGCGCTGCTGTACTTCGTGCCGCGGCTCGGTCGCATTGGTAGCGCGCAGGCCGACGCGCGCGCCCTCATGACCGGGCGTGTGACCGACGCCTACACCAACATTGCCACCGTCAAGCTGTTCTCACACACGCAGCGCGAGGCCGGCTTCGCGCGCGAGGCCATGCACGACTTCACGCGGACCGGCTACCGCCAGATGCGGCTGGTGAGCGGCTTCGAGATCGTCAACCACACGCTCAGCATGGGCCTGACCGCCGGCATGGCCGGCACCGCCCTGTGGCTGTGGTCGCGCGGCGCGGTCGGCGTCGGCGCGGTGGCGGCGGCGACCGCCATGGCGCTGCGGCTGCACGGCATGTCGCACTGGATCATGTGGGAGATGGCCAGCCTGTTCGAGAACATCGGCACGGTGCAGGACGGCATCAACACGCTCGCGCGCCCGCGCACCGTGCTCGACGCGCCCGACGCCCGGCCGCTGGCGGTGACGCGCGGTGAAGTCCGCTTCGAGCAGGTGTCGTTCCGCTACGGCGAGGATCCGGCCAAGCCGCGCGTGATCGACGGGTTGACGCTAACCGTGGCGCCCGGCGAAAAAATCGGGCTGGTGGGGCGCTCGGGCGCGGGCAAGTCCACGCTGGTCAACCTGCTGCTGCGCTTCCACGACCTGGAGTCGGGCCGCATCCTGATCGACGGGCAGGACATCGCCCACGTCACGCAGGATTCGCTGCGCGCGCACATCGGCATGGTGACGCAGGACACGTCGCTCTTGCACCGCTCGCTGGCCGACAACATCGCCTACGGCCGCCCGGACGCCGGCGAGGCTGCGGTCCGCGTTGCCGCCGCGCGCGCCGAGGCGTCGGACTTCATCGACACGCTGGCGGACCTGCAAGGACGGCGCGGCCTGCATGCGCACGTGGGCGAGCGCGGCGTCAAGCTCTCGGGCGGCCAGCGCCAGCGCGTCGCCATTGCGCGCGTGATGCTGAAGGACGCACCGATCCTGCTGCTCGACGAGGCCACCAGCGCGCTCGACTCCGAGGTGGAGGCGGCCATCCAGCAAAGCCTCGATACGCTGATGCAGGGCAAGACCGTGATCGCCATCGCGCACCGGCTCTCCACCATCGCAGCGATGGACCGCCTGATCGTGCTCGACGGCGGCCGCGTGGTGGAGCAAGGCGACCACAAGGCGCTGCTGGCCCAAAACGGCCTGTATGCGCGGCTGTGGGCGCACCAGAGCGGCGGCTTTCTGGGCGAGGTGTGAGGCAAGCCGGCGGGGCATCCGGACAGGTCAGCCAGGACGTCCTACAGCACGCAACGCTGCTTGCCGACACCTGTTTTGGCGCATTGTGCGAGGCTTGCGGCGTTTTAAACAAGAGGAGTCTTTACCGTGAATTCCATTATCTACATCGTTGGTTTGGTTGTGGTCGTGATCGCCGTGCTTTCGTTTTTCGGCATGCGCTGAGGTTGTCGCATGCGCATCCCGGCCTCACGGGTCGGACCACGGGGCCGCTGTTGCGGCCCCGTTTCGTTGATGCGCTACCGTTGCGTGACGGCTGGCGTGCGCGCCGCCATCATCCTCACCTGAAGGAAATCCGTTGAACACCGCGCCGCGCGAACCCGACCTGTCCGATGCGGTGCTCACCGAGGCGGTGCGACTGATCGAGCAAGCGGGTCCGCTTGACGACGCGGCGGTGATGCGCGCGGCCGTGATCCGGGGAGACGATGGCGCCGGCCGCATCGCGCGTCGCGCCTGCGCGCTGGGCCAGCGCATCGGCTTGGAAAGCGAACTGGCGCGCGCGCGGCACTGGGCGCCGTGGGTGGGCCTGGCGCTGGTGCTGGCCATCGTCGTGGCCGGGCTGGCGCTGGCCGGCAACGTGGTGGGTGGCGAGCGGCGCATCAACGTCGTGGTCGCGCTCGTGAGCCTGCTGGGGCTGCACTTGCTCACATTGCTGCTGTGGCTCGCCGGGCTGCTGCTGCCGTCCCTTACCTCCTCGTTCAGCGCCTCGCTCGGCGGGTTGTGGCTCGCCCTGACGGCGCGCGTGGCAGGCGGCGGGCGCGGCCAGGCGCCGGCGCTGCTGCGCGCGGCCACCCATCTGCTCGCGCGGGCCCGGCTGCTGCCGTGGGCTTTCGGTTTCGTGAGCCACGCGATCTGGTCGCTGTCTTTCGGGGTGGTGCTGGGCGCGATGCTGTTCGCGCTGGCCTTTCGCAGCTACACGCTGAGCTGGGAAACTACCATCCTCGACCCGGGCTTCTTCGTGCAGGGCGTGCGCGTGCTGGGCTGGGCGCCCAGCCGGCTGGGGTTTCCGGTGCCCGATGCGGCCGCCGTGCTGGCGCCGTGGTCCGGCGCCGCGAACGTCCCGGGCGCTCCGGGCGCTCCGGGCGCGGCGGGCCAGCGGACCTGGGCGCTCTGGCTGACCGGCTGCATCGTGGTCTACGGGCTGCTGCCGCGGCTGCTGTTCGCCCTGGTCAGCGCAGCCGTCTGGCGTCGCCGCAGGGGCGCGCTGCGGCCCGACCTGGCCGAACCCTACTACCGCAAGCTGCTGGCACGCTTCGAGGCGATGGAGCCAACGATCATCGTCGATGCCGACCCGGGCATGGCGTCCTGCCGCCCGGCACCCGACGGCCTGGCCGCCGCCGACACCACCGAGGCGCCGGTCGTGGTCGGCTTCGAGTTGCCGCCGGAGTGGCCCTGGCCCCCGACAGCGCCGCCGGCCTCGGCGCACCTCGTGCGTT
>JAQGLP010000530.1 GCA_028292835.1 Variovorax sp. | reverse complement strand
ACAACGCAACAGGAGATACCCCTTGAAGATCACACGCATCACCGCCGTGCCACTGTCCTACCGCCTGCCCGAAGGCAAGACAGTGACGATGGGCATCGGCAGCACACTCAAGCGTGACGCCATCATCATCCGCGTCGAGACGTCGGAAGGCATCACCGGCTATGGCGAAGCACACCCCGGCCGCAGCCCGGGCGCGATCGTGAGCCTGGTGCACAACACACTGCAACCTCTCCTGGTCGGCATGAATGCGACCGACGTGGTGGGAGCCTGGCAGCGCGTGCACCGCATGCAGCTGTCGAGTCACGGACTGGGCGCCGGCACCTGCCTTGCACTGTCGGGCATCGACATGGCTTTGTGGGACATTCGCGGCAAGGCTGCGAAGATGCCGCTGTACGAATTGCTGGGTGGCATGCGCCGTCGCATTCCTGCCTACGCCGGCGGCATCGCGCTGGGCTACCAGCCCGCCGGTGAAATGGCCGAAGAGGCGCAGTCGTATGTCGAGCAGGGTTACAAGGCCGTCAAGCTGCGCGTGGGCGACACGGTGAAGGATGACATCGCCCGCGTGCGCAAGGTGCGCGAGGTGTTGGGCGACGACATCGACATTCTGACTGACGCGAACACGGCCTACACCATCGCCGACGCGCGGCGCGTGTTGCCGGTGCTGGCCGACATCCACGCCGGCTGGCTGGAGGAACCGTTCGCTTGCAACGACTTCGCCTCGTACCGCGAAGCCGCCAAGATCACGCCGCTGGTGCCGTTGGCGGCTGGCGAGAACCACTTCACGCGCTTCGAATTCGGCCAGATGCTGGACGCGCGCGCGGTGCAGGTGTGGCAACCCGACTTGTCGAAGAGCGGCGGCATCACCGAAGGCATGCGCATCGCGGCGATGGCGTCGGCGTTTCGAATTCCGGTGCATGCGCACAGCTCGGCCACCGGGCTCAACCACGCGGCCACCTTGCACTTCCTGGCAGCGACCGAGAACGCGGGCTATTTCGAGGCCTGCGTGTCGAAGTTCAACCCCTTCCGCGACATGTTCGGCAGCACCTTCCAAATCGGAGCCGACGGCTGCGTCGAACCGCCTTCGGGCCACGGCATCGGCATCGAGGTGGACGAAGGCATCTTCGCGAAATACCCCATGGTCGACGGACCCGGCTACGTCGTGAAGTTCTGAGTACGGCACCTCTCCGGCATTGCCCCAAAACCATCAAAGAGACAAACATGATTTCCTACAGGACACGCACCCTGCTCCGACTGCTCGCATTGCCGTGCCTCGGCCTGGCCCTGATGGGCGCCGCCGCGGCGGCCGAAGAGTATCCCAGCAAGCCGGTGCGAATCATCGTGCCTTACACACCGGGTGGCTTCAACGACACGCTGGCACGCACCGTGGGCGAACGGCTCGGCAAGGTGTGGAAGCAGTCGGTCGTGGTGGACAACCGCCCGGGCGGCAACACCGTGCTGGGCAACAACCTGGCAGCCAAGGCACCTGCCGACGGCTACACCATGCTCATCACGCCGTTGCCCTTCTCGGCGCTGCCGGCGCTCTACGGCAGCAAGCTGCCCTACAACGCGCTGACCGACTTCCAGCCTCTGGTGTGGGCCGGCTACACGCAAAACGCGCTGGTGATCCGCCCCGATCTGCCGGGGGTGACGAACGTGCGCGAGTTGATCGACTACGCCAAGAAGAATCCCGGCAAGGTGAATTACGGCTCCACAGGGTCCGGGTCGTCCAACCATCTGTCGATGGAGCTATTCATGAGCATGACGGGCACCAAGATGACGCACGTGCCCTACAAAGGCAGCGCCCCCGCGGTGATGGCCATGCTGGGCGGCGAGATCGACGTGCTGTTCGACAACGTACCCAATCTGATGCAACAGATCAAGGCCGGCAAGCTCAAGCCAATCGCGGTAACGGGAACCAGCCGCGCCGCGCTGCTTCCCGATACGCCGACAGTGCAGGAAGCCGGCGTGCCTGGCTACGAAGTCATCGTCTGGTTCGGCATGCAGATGCCGGCCGGCACGCCCAAAGCCATCGTCGAGCGGGCCAACCATGACATCGTCGACATCCTCAAGAATCCGGTCGTCGTCAAGCAGTTTCGAGACCAGGGCGTGGAAGTGGTGGCAAGCACGCCCGAAGCGTTCGGCCAGCTGCTGCAAAAAGAAGTTTCGAAGTGGACCAAGGTGGTGAACGACGCGGGTGTGAAGCTTGAGTGATCGTGGACGGCTGCAGCCGGACGGTGAGCCAGAGGCAGCATGTTCAGCGACGCAGGGATCTCCCGCGCTGGTTTCGACCTTGAGTTGAGTGAGTGACACGCGCATCCCACTGGAACACTCAAGGAAAGCCCGAGACAGTCGGCTCCTTCATCAAGGACCCGCTGGCGGGCGCGGTCGGCAAGACCAGGCCACCGGCCGAGGCTCAGATTCGCCCCAGCGCCCGCTCCACGCCCTTGTTGGCCAGCATGTCCGCGCGCTCGTTGCCGGGGTCGCCCGAGTGTCCCTTGACCCAGCGCCACTCGATCAGATGACCGCCGTCTTGCACCAGCCTGTCCAGGCGCTGCCATAGCTCGACGTTCTTGACCGGCTGCTTGGTCGAGGTGCGCCAGCCCTTGGCCTTCCAGCCGTGGATCCATTCGGTGATGCCCAGGCGCACGTACTGGCTGTCGAGGTAGAGCAGCACCTTGCAGGGGCGTTTGAGCGCCGCCAGGCCCTCGATCACCGCCATCAACTCCATTCGGTTGTTGGTGGTGTTCAGCTCGCCGCCGAACAGCTCTTTTTCCACCGGGCCCGACTTGAGCCACACGCCCCAGCCGCCTGGGCCCGGGTTGCCTTTGCAGGCGCCGTCACTGTAGATCTGTACTTCGTTCAACGTTGCTCTTTCTGATGATCCATGTTCGATGGGGCCGGGCCCCGACGCATCCTGCCAGCCACCGGTACCGGTGCAGTGACGATGGGCTTGGCGCGCTTCCACTGGGCGTTCAGCAGCGTCATGCCGCGCACGCGCTTGACCGCGACCACGAAGTAGACCGCGCCGAAAATCGGCCACCAGCGCTCGCCCAGGGGGTCGAGCCAGCGAAAGCGATCCAGCCAAGCCTCGCCACGCACGGCCGGCCGGTAAATCCCGAAGCGGCTCGACTCGACCTCGAAGCTGAGCAGCCGCAGCCAGTCGCGGATGCGCCAGTAGGAGAGGAATTCTCCGGTGTCGGGCAGGAAAAGCTCGCCCAGTCCAAGGCGCCGGTACAGCCGCGCGCGGCGCTGGCGCAGGCCCCAGAGGCTGGCGGGGTTGAGGCCGCAGATGACGACGCGTCCCTCGGGCACCAGCACGCGCTCGACCTCGCGCAGCGTAGCGTGCGGGTCCGGACTCAGGTCGAGCGTGTGGGGCAGCAGCACCAGGTCCAGGCTGCTGGCGCCGAACGGCAGCGCGGTAGGATCGGCGCACAGCGCCCCACGGGGTGCCGCGCAGGCCTCCAGCGCCGCGAGCCAGCGGTGCGACATGCGGTTGTTGCGCAGGCCGGCAATCTCGGGCAAGCCGAGCTGCAGTGCGTGGTAGCCGAAGAGATCCTCCACGGCCTGGTCGAACTGCGCCTGCTCCCAGGCCAGCAGGTAGCGGCCTGGGGGGGTGTCGAACCAGTCCTGCAAACCTATAATTTGGCCGCTCATGAATCTCGTTGCGCTGCCCGCCTTTGCCGACAACTACATCTGGGTGCTACAGAA
>JAQGLP010000435.1 GCA_028292835.1 Variovorax sp. | reverse complement strand
TCGATGAGCCGCGAGACGACCTTCGAGCGCGACCTGCACGCGGTGCGCGACCGCACCGAGCTGGGCGCGATCTTCACGCGGCTGTGCGAGCGGCTGGCCGACGACCTGCAGCGCAAGGGCTACGTGGGCCGGACCATCGGCATCAAACTGCGCTACGACGACTTCAAAACCGCCACGCGCGACCAGACGCTGGGCGCCTTCACCGCCGACGCCCGGACCATCCGCCAGCACGCTGGCCAGTGTCTCAAGCGCGTGCCGCTGGAGCGTCCGCTGCGCTTGCTCGGCGTGCGGGTGGGCGCGCTCGCCCGGGCCGACAGCACCAGCACCTTGGAACCCAATCCGGCGACGTCCCGTATGGGGCTTGGGCAGCGCGCTATTGATTCCATGGCAGCCACCGCTTCGCTGTTTTGAGCGGCGTGCGCGCTTCGGAACAAGACCGCCGTGCCCGGAAGGCAGGCTGGCTCCCTCTACCTTGATCCGACGGTTCGTTTCGTCGCCTCGTCGACGGCGCGCAGGAGCGAGGTGATGTCGAAGGGCTTGGTCAGAATCGACTGCGTGCCCAGCACCCGGCCCACCTCGACCATGTCGGCATAGCCCGTGGCCAGGATGATGGGCAATCCGGGCACGTCCTCGCGCGCCCTCTTGATGACGTCCGCCCCGTTCATGCCGGGCATCGCGTAGTCGACGATGACCAGGTCGGGCGTGTCGCACGCCAGCTCCGCCAGCCCCGCCTCGCCATCGGCCGCCGAGATGACGGCGTGTCCCGCCAGCTCCAGGCTCTCGGCAATGACACGCCTGACATCGGCGTCGTCCTCGATCACCAGGATGCGGCGGCGCGGCGGCGTGCCGTCCGGCGAGGGCGTCTCGACCACCGCCGGCTCGGGCTGCCCGTCCGCCTGCGGGAACTTCAGCTCGACCGTCGTGCCCCCGCCCGGCGCGCTCAGGATCCGCACCTCTCCGCCGGACTGCTGCGCGAAACCGTAGACCTGGCTCAGGCCCAGCCCGGTGCCGCTGCCGACCGACTTGGTGGTGAAGAACGGGTCGAACACCTTCGAGACCAGGTGGGCCGGAATGCCGGGCCCGTCGTCGGTCACCGTCAGCACCACCATCGCCCCCTTCTCCAGGGCCGACGCGTCCGCGGGGCACAGGCGCGTGGCGATGACGATGCGGCCGTTGCCGCCCATGGCGTCCTTGGCGTTCACGACCAGGTTGAGTACCGCCATCTCGAGCTGGCTCGAGTCCAGCCGGGCGCACGCCTTCTCCTCGCACAGATCGCTCGTCACCTGCACCGCGGCGCCGACCGACACGACGATCAGCTCGTGCATGCCGATCAGCAGCGCGTTGACGTCCGTCAGCCGAGGCAGCAGCGACTGCGCGCGCGCGAAGGACAGCAGCTGCCCGGTCAGCTTGGCGCCGCGCGCCACCGCTGCCTTGGCCTGGGCCGCAACCTTGACAACGCGCGGCTCCGGCGAGATGCGCGCCAGCAGGTCGAGGTTCATGCTCACCACGTGCAGCAGGTTGTTGAAGTCGTGCGCAATGCCCCCGGTCAGGCGACCGATCGCCTCCATCTTCTGGACCTGCACGAGCGCGGCCTGGACCCGCTCGCGCTCGGCGATCTCGCCCATCAGCCGGTCGTTGGCCTCGGCCAGTTCTCGGGTGCGCGCGGCGATGCGGCTCTCCAGCTCGCAGTTGAGCTGATGGACGGTGGAGCGCGCCTGGTTCAGGTCTCGCAGGGCCTGGCGCGTCGCGTACTGGCGTTGCCGGGCGCGCACGGCGGCGTCGGCCGCGCTCGCCAGCGTCTCGGCGTTGACCGGGCGCTCGAGCAGCACCACGTTGCCGAGGGTGCGCAACGACGCGCGCGCCGTGTTGGTACGGCGCGCGGTGTGGCGCGTCGTCAGCACGATGAAGGGCAAGTCCGACCAGCTCGGCTGCCGTGCCAGCCAGTCGCCCAGAGGGCCGTCGGGCGCCGCGACGATAGCCTCCTCGGTCACGATGGCCACCCCGGCCCCCTCCTCCAGTCCGGCCAGCAGCTCGGCATGCGATGCGCAGATGCGCGCGACGATATTGCGCTCCGACAGCACGCCGCGAATCACTTCGGCATCGCGCCCGCGCGGCGCGTGCACCATCACCTGCAGTTCCATGGTCAGTTGCGGGAAACGATGGCGGGGTCGTCGCCCAGCAGGGCGCGATTGCCGTCGTAGGTGGGCACGCCATTCAGGACGCCGACGAAGTCGATCAGTGCCTCCCCGATTTCGACGCCGCCCTCGCTCAGGCGGAATTCGCGAATCGTCAGCTCGTGCCGGCTGGTGCGGCTCTTGATCACCGACACCGCCTTCAGCAGTCTGCCTCGCGCCTCGAAGAAGCGAAACAGCAGGATGGCGTCGCTCAGGTAGCTGAGATCCACGTCGCTGCGCCCCTCGCCGAACAGGCCGTGCTGGCCCAGCACCAGCAGGGTGGCGATGCCGTTCTGGTTGAGGAAGGACAGCAGCTCGTGCATCTGCAGCAGCAGGAAGCGCCCTCCCGGCATGGCCTGGAGGTAGGCGTTCAGGCTGTCGATGCCGACCATCGACACGCCGCGCCGCTGCACGGCGTGGCGCACCATGCAGCTGAATTCGCCGGGCGAAACCTGCGCCGGGTCCAGGGTGACGATCTCCAGCTGTCCGCTCTCGACATAGCGCTCGACCGGGATGCCGAGCGCCTCGCAACGCGCCATGAGCGTGCTCAGGCCCTCGTCGAACAGGTAGTAGGACGCCTTCTCGCCGCGCGCGAGCGCCGCGGCGATGCACGCGAGGGCCGTCGTGGTCTTGCCCACGCCCGAAGGGCCGACGAACAGC
>JAQGLP010000433.1 GCA_028292835.1 Variovorax sp. | reverse complement strand
GCCCGGCCGCGCAATGGCTGGGCGAGGCCCATCGGGGCGCCTGCCGCTTCTTCGAGGGGGTGCTGGGCCCGGACTACAACGCGGTGCACCGCGATCATTTCCACCTGGAGACCGGCGGCCACCGGATGTGCCATTAGGGCTCGGGCAAGGCGGCTCACCCCAGGAAATGACGGCGGTAGCGCGCCGGGAGGTCCTCGATGCGCATCAGCATCGGCAGGTCGGCGCTGTTGAAGTCCGGGTCCCAGGCCGGGGCGCCGAGCACCCGGGCGCCCAGCCGCAGGTAGCCCTTGATCAGGGCGGGCGGCTCGATGTCGAGCGCACCGTCGAGCCAGTCGACCGGCAGCGCCAGACGTGGCTGTACGTGATAGCGCTCCGGCGCCATGTGCGTCCGGGACAGTTGCCGCCAGATGCTGGCGGCGGCCTCGCCACTCACTGCGCCCTGGTGCCACATCGGAATGCTGGCGCAGCCGATCATGGTGTCGAGCCGGTTGCGGCTCATGAAGTCCGCCAGCGCCCCCCACAACGCGAGGATGACCCCGCCCTGCCGGTGTGCCGGGTGCACGCAGCTGCGGCCCAGCTCGACCATGCGCTCGCGCATGTCGCGCAGACGGGCAAGGTCGAACTCCGTGTCGCTGTAGGTCCCACCGGCGCGCCGCGCCTGGGCGGGCGTCAGCACGCGGTAGGTGCCGATGACCTGCTGCGTCGCGCCGTCGCGCACCAGCAGGTGTTCGCAAAAGTCGTCGAACCGGTCGATGTCGTGGCCGGCCAGCGGCGTGGTCAGGCGCGCGCCCATCTCGTCGGCAAACACCGCGTGGCGCAGCCGCTGGGCGGCCCGGACCTCGTCCTGGTGGCGTGCCCAGCACACCGAAATCCCCGGCACCACCTGCGGGACCGCCGAATCAGGCCACAAGCTTTCCCTCAGGCTCAGGCGGGCAACCGGAAACGTTGGATTGGGCAGTTCTTTCACGATGGACCCTTTTGTGACGCTCCGGCCCTTCGGTCCACCACGGACCTCGACCGGTTGTTGCGTCGAAGTCTGGTCAGGGCGCGTGAAGAAGGCATGTCAGCCCAGTGGCAAACGCGTGACCGCCCGCTGTCACACTCCTGCCTTGGCACCCGGGCCTACTCGCCGCCTCGAGGAGGTTTGTGACAATGTATCCCGGTGAACGCTTCAACGGCTACAGCCACCTCTTCGGGCTGCTGCTGGCCTTGGCGGGGACCGCCTCGCTGCTTGTGCGGACCATGCCCGGCGGCGACGGAGCCCGGATGGCGAGCGCGCTGGTGTTCGGCGCTTCGATGGTGACGCTCTACGCCACCTCGACCCTTTATCACGGCACCCGGGGCCGAATGAAGCGGTTCTGGCAGCGTGCCGACCACTGCGCCATCTACGTGCTGATCGCCGGCAGCTACACACCGTTCGCCCTCGTCACCCTGCAGGGCGCCTGGGGTGGGCCGCTGCTGGCGGCGATCTGGGGCATGGCCCTGGTCGGCATCGTCCGTGAACTCCGGCCGGGCGAGACCACGCAGCCGCCCCTGGCCCTATACATCGGCATGGGCTGGCTCGGCGTTGCCGCCGCCGCTCCGCTGGCGACACGGCTCGACCGCGCGGGGCTGGCCTGGCTGCTGGCGGGCGCGGTGTCGTACACGGCCGGCACCTTGTTCTACCGCAACCCGCGGGGCTGGCGGCACGCGCACGGCACCTGGCACCTGTTCGTGCTTGCCGGCACGGCAAGTCACTACGTGGTCATCAGCCAGTTCGTCCTGTAGCCCGCCGCCCTCGGGGCGCGCCGGGCGAGATACCGCCCTTATCCAGAAAAGCGCCCATACCGTGCTGCAGCCCGCATGGATGCTGGTGAATTAGCTTATCCGCATAAGGCGCGAACCAAAAAATCTTTTGCGTTTATAAGTCGGTCTTTTACAGTCGCCCCTCGATTTGAAGCTTGGGCCGCATTGCGCCTTCAAGACACACGATGTACCAATACACAGATTTCGACCGCCAGTTCGTTCACCTGCGCGCCGCGCAATTCCGCGATCAGCTCGAGCGCTGGCAGGCCGGCCAGCTGAGCGAGGACGAGTTCAAGCCGCTGCGCCTGCAGAACGGCTGGTACGTGCAGCGCTACGCACCGATGCTGCGCGTGGCCGTGCCCTATGGCGAACTCTCCAGCGCCCAGCTGCGCGTGCTGGCGAAGATCGCACGCGAGTACGACGCGCCCGATGCCGAGCTGTACCGGCAGGCCAACGAGGCGCAGGGTGCGCTCGGCAGCCGCCGCCTGCCGACGCACTACGCGCACTTCACGACCCGCACCAACGTCCAGTACAACTGGATCCCGCTGGTCAAGGCGGCCGACGTGATGGACCTGCTGGCCTCGGTCAACATGCACGGCATCCAGACCAGCGGCAACTGCATCCGCAACATCACGAGCGACGAACTGGCGGGCATCGCCAACGACGAGATCGCCGATCCTCGGCCGTTCGCCGAGATCATGCGGCAGTGGAGCACGCTGCACCCCGAGTTCTCCTTCCTGCCGCGCAAGTTCAAGATCGCCGTCACCGGCG